>DATLBM010000133.1:0-4913 GCA_035526885.1 Thermoanaerobaculia bacterium
ACGTAGACCGCCGGCCGTGACGCGTTCCTACTTTTCCCTGGCGATCGCTCCCAGTTTCGCAGCGGTTGCACGAATGTAATCCGCCGGAGACAGGATCAGCTGTGCGCCACGCATGCCAGCCGAGATGCTGATGACGTCGAAGAGCCCGATCGTCTCGTCGGCGAAGACGGGGTAGCTCTTCTTCGCTGCGAGCGCCGTCACGCCGCCGCGGACGTAGCCGGTGAGCGGCTGCACTTCCTTGAGAGGGACGGTGTCGATCTTCTTGTCGCCGGTGAGTTGCGCCAGCGCTTTCAGGTCGAGCTGCTGATCGCCGGGCACGACGGCGAAGCACACGCCGTGCTTGTCGCCGCGCGCGACCAGCGTCTTGAACACCTGCTCGGGCGGCAGTCCGACCTTGCGCGCGACGCTCTCCGCGGCGAGATCGTCCGGATCGACTTCGTACTCGCGCACTTCATATTGAATATGGAGGGAATCGAGGAAGCGCGCGGCATTCGTTTTCATCGTGGCGCGCGCGAGTCTATTCTGATGGAGATGAAGCGACTGCTCCTCGCGCTGCTGTTCGCCTCCGCCGCGCTCGCGCAGAGCGATCCCGTGTCGCGCTCGTGGAATCAGCCCGTGAAGCCGTTCCGCATCGTGGGCAACCTCTATTACGTGGGCGCGACGGACATCACCTCGTACTTCATCGCCACGCCGAAGGGTCACATCGTCATCGACGGCGGCTTCGTCGAGACCGCGCCGCAGATCCTGGCGAACATCCGCACGCTCGGCTTCGATCCGAAAGACGTGCGCATCCTGCTGAACAGTCACGCGCATTACGATCACGCCGGCGGTCTGGCCGAGCTGAAGCGCGTCACCGGCGCGACGTTCTACGCGTCGCGCGGCGACATCCCGCAACTCGCGCGCGGCGGTTTCGACGATCCGCACTTCGGCAACCGGTTCCCGTTCCCGCCCATCGAAGCCAATCGCATCCTCGAGGACGGTCAGCGGATCTCCCTCGGCGGCACGACCCTCGTCGCGCACATCACGCCCGGCCACACGCCGGGTTGCACGACGTGGACTGCGCGCATCGCGGGAAAGCACGTGGTCTTCGTCGGCAGCCCCACGACGCCGTCCGACTACAAGCTCACACCGCCGCTGATCGCCGACTACCGGCGGCAGTTCGACACTCTGAAACGACTCGACTGCGACATTTTTCTCGCCTCGCACGGCAACTTCTTCGGCCTGGCGGACATCGTCGCGGGCAGGAAAAAGGCGGCGGACGGGGCCGAGTACCGCGCCTTCGTCGCAGACGTGGAAAAGCGGTTCGAAGAGCGCGTGGCGGCGCTTTCCCGCTGATGCATTCCGAATTCAATCGGGAAATCTGCAATTCCTGCGATCTGCATCACAGTTCCGCCCGGCGTCTGGCACGACCATGGAAGTCGCCTCCGGGGGAATTGCGCCGGAGCGCGCTTCAGTTACTCCGCATAACCTCCGGAGGTCTCCCTTAGTGAATCGGTTCTCGAGCTCGGTGTACGGGTGGATTTGTGCCTTGTCGCTGCTCAGCGTCTCCGCTGGGGCGACGACCATCATTCTGCCGAGCGACGCGCAACTCGCGGACAAGTCTCCGCTCATCGTCAGCGGTACCGTGCTCTCCACGACACCGGTCGACCGCGACGGAGCCGTGTGGACCGAGACCCGCGTCGCCGTGACGCGCACGATCAAAGGCAGCGCCCCCGAAACCATCACCGTTCACGAGCCGGGCGGCATCCTCGGCGATCACCTCACGAAGATCTTCGGCGCGCCGCAGTTCACGGAAGGGGAGAACGTTCTGCTCTTCCTCACGCCGTCTTCCGACGCGGGCAAGTACCGGGTGATGGATCTGTTCGCCGGCAAATTCGGCGAAGGCCGGACGCTCGACGGGCGTCGTTTGTGGATGCGCGCGAGTGATGCCGAGGTCACGCTGCTCGATCACGACTTCCAGAAGATCGAGACGACGAACGTGCAGCGCGAGGCCGACGGCTTCGAGCACTTCGTCACCGAGCACGTCGCCGGACGCGAAGCCGCGGAGAACTACGGCATCGAGAATCCCGCGCTCGCGAAGTCGAAAATCAAATCGAATTTCACGCTGATGAACGACAACGGCCCGCCCGCGCGGTGGTTCGCGTTCGACAACGGCGGCTCCGCGGCCTGGTACTACAGCGGCGCGCAGACGGGCTACTCCGGCAACGGCGTCACCGAGATGCAGACCGCGATGGCGGTGTGGGTGAACTACTCGTCGGCGAAGATCCGCTATGCGTTCGCCGGCGCGCTCGCGGTCACGCCGAAAGGCACGGGCTCGCGCAACAGCGTCAACGAAGTGCTGTTCAGCGATCCGCTGAACGAGATCGCCGGAGCGTGGTCGCAGAGCCAGGGCGGCGTGGTCGGGCTGGGCGGCTACAACGGCCTCTCCAATCCGAAGCCGTTCACGGCCACGTTCGCCGCCGACGCCGCGCATCCCGCGGGGACGATGCAGGCGTATGAGATCACCGAGGCGAACCTGGTGATCCAGGACAACGTGTCGCCGGCGAACGGAATCAGCAGCAAGATCCTCGGCGAGATCATCGCTCACGAGTTCGGCCACACGCTCGGCTTCGGTCACAGCTCCAACAGCACCGCGCTGATGTACGCGACGGTCACGGGCCTCGGACCTTCACTGCGCGACGACGACATGACCGCCGCGCGCTGGCTGTATCCGAACGGCACTTCCAATCCGCCGGTGAACCAGGTGCCGGCCGCGCCGTCCGCGCTCGTGTCGTCAGTGTCGGGCAGCAACGTCGATTTCTCGTGGAACGACAACTCCAGCGACGAGACCAGCTTCTCGATCTACATCGCCGCGGGCGGCGGCGCGTTCCAGAAAGCCGGCGACGTTCCCGCGAACACGAAGAGCGCGCGCGTGAGTGCGCTGTCGGCGGGCAACTATCGCGCGTACGTCGTGGCGGCGAATGCCACCGGCGAATCCGCGGCCTCGAACACGGCCGTGTTCTCGGTAGTGAACGTGCCCATCGCGGCGTTCAGCTTCACGCCGGCCAGCGGCAACGCCGGCGTCACGGTGTTCTCGTTCTTCGACGAGTCGACGGGCGCGATCACCTCGCGCTCGTGGAGCTTCGGCGACGGCGGCACCTCGGGCGCGAGCACGGCCACGCACGTGTACGCGAGCTCCGGAACGTATCCGGTGACGCTCACGGTGACGGGGCCGGGCGGCACATCGTTCGTCACGCACAACGTGACGGTGAGCGGTCCGATCTCGGCGTTGTTCACGTGGTCGCCCGCGAATCCGACCGTCAACGACACGATCCAATTCACCGATCTCTCCGGCGGCGCACCGGCGTCGTGGTCGTGGAGCTTCGGCGACACGACGACGTCGACGCAGCAGAACCCTTCGAAGAAATTCGGCGCGCAGGGGGCGTACACGATCTCACTGACCGTTTCGCGCAACGGCTCGTCGGCCACGACGACGCGCAACGTCCTCGTCTCCGGCACGACGCCGGGCACGATTCCGGTGGTGGCGGCGTTCGACGCGTCGACGTACACGGCGTCGCCGGGACAGACGGTCTCGTTCGCGGACCGCTCGACGGGATCGCCGAATCAGTGGACGTGGTCCTTCGGCGACACCGCCACCTCGGTCGCACAGCATCCCGCGCATGCGTACGCGGCGGCAGGCATCTACACGGTCACACTCACCGCCGCGAAACCGGGCAGCTCGGCGCAGATCACCAAGCAGGTCGTCGTCCAAGCCGCCGCTCCGTATCGCACGCTCATCTCCGCGGCCGCGCAGACGGGCGGCTCGGGCGGCACGACCTGGCGCACCGAGCTCAGTGTCGTGAACACGGGCCTGGAAGGCGCGACGGTCACGCTGCGCTTCCTGCCCACGCTCGCGGAGAAGACGTTCTACCTCGCGCCGCGGCAGTCGGTGACCTACGCGAACGCGCTGCTCGAAGTGTTCGGTCTCGAGAGCGGCGCCGGCGCGGTGACGATCGACGCGGACAGCGCGGGCAGCAGCGCGCAGCTCCGCGCCACCAGCCGGACGTTCACGTCGGGCACGATCGGCACGTACGGACAGTCCGTGCCGGAAGTGCAGCCGCGACAGCTCCACAAGACTCTCTACGTCACGGGCATTCAGAGCACGAACGCCTACCGCACGAACATCGGCCTCGTGAATCGCGGCGCGAACGAGATCACGCCGGCGCTCACGCTGTATTCAAAGGATGGCGGCGTGATCGCCACGAAGAACGTCACGCTCGCGCCGAATTCGTTCCAGCAGTCGGCGCTGTGGTCGTACTTCCCCGAGGTGCAGGGCGCGATTCATGAGGTGCTGACGCTGAAGATCGGCTCGAATGAACCCGATGCGGTCAGCGCGTACGCCTCGGTCGTCGACAACATCACGCAGGACCCGGTGTACATCCAGGCCGTGCCGGCGCCGGTCGAGCAGTCGCTGATCCTGCCCGCGGTGGGACGCGCGCCCGGTGCGAACGGCACGTTCTGGCGCAGCGACGTCACGCTCTTCAATCCCACCAGCGATGCCATCAACCTCACGCTGCGCTACAACGGCACCGACAAGAACGTCACGCTGCCCGCTCGGCAGACAGTGGTGATGGCGGACGTGCTCTCGTCGTTCGGCGCGACGGCGGGCAACGGCGCGCTGTACGCGAGCTGGAACGCGGCCACGGGTCCCGTCGTCACGAGCCGCACGTACACGTCGGTGGAGACGGGCGGCACGTTCGGACAGTCGATCGATCCGATCGCCTCGTTCGGCCCGACGAGCTACGTGCCGGGACTGCGCAACGACGCATCGTTCCGCTCGAACATCGGCTTCGTCAACGGCGGCTGGAGCGAGGAGACGTTCACGGTGATCGTGCTCTCGTCGTTCGGCACGGAGCTGGCGCGCAACACGATCA
>DATLBM010000134.1:0-6466 GCA_035526885.1 Thermoanaerobaculia bacterium
CATCACTCATCACTCATCACTCGTTCTGATCGTCGTCCTGGCCGCGAGCATCTTCCTGCCCGCGCTCGTGCAGGGCCGCGTGTTCACGCTGCGCGATCACTTCGACTACTTTCAGCCGCTGCGCTGGTTCACCGCGTCGGAACTGCAGGCCGGACGCGTGCCGCTGTGGAATCCGTACAACGCCAGCGGCGAGCCGTGGCTCGCCAATCCGCAGACGGGCGTGTTCTATCCGCCGGCGTGGTTGTTCGTGGTGCTGCCGTTTGCGACGGCGTACGTGCTGTTCCTGCTGTTCCACGTCGCGCTGCTCGGATGCGGGGCGTACCGGTTGTTCGCGCGCGATGCGTCGCCCGGCGCGGCGCTCATCGGCGCCGTGGCGTTGATGTTCTGCGGGCCGGTGCTGTCGCTGCTGGACGTCTCGAACAATCTGGCGACGCTGGCGTGGATCCCGTGGGCGATGTGGTGTGCAGCATGCGGGTACTCGAAGCGCGGCGGCGTGGCATTGGCGATGGCGTTTCTGGGCGGCGAGCCGTTCTTCGCCGCCTGCGCGGCGGTGCTGTACGTAGGACGGGCTTTAGCCCGTCCCGACGGGCTGAAGCCCGTCGTACGTTCGGGGCTGAGGCCCGTCGTACATACGCCGCTTGTCGCTCTCGGATTGTCCGCCGTCCAACTCTTCCCCTTCCTCGAGATGCTGCGCGCGAGCGATCGCGCCGCGCGACTCGATCCGTCGCTGATCCTCATGCACTCGATGTCGTGGAGTGACTGGCTGCGCTTCGTCATTCCCGTCGCGCGCGGCGCGACGCAGCAGTTCCTGCCGCACGTCTACGTCGGCGTCGTCATCTGCGCGCTGGCGCTCCTCGGCATTCGCAAAACGACGTGGCCGTGGCTCGTGTTGCTGGCGGTGAGTGTGGTGATCGCGTGCGGGCCGAGCGTGCTGGCGAAGATGCCGCTCACGCTCTTCCGCTATCCCGCGCGAATGGTCGTGTTGGCGGCGTTCGCCGTGATCGCACTGGCCGTGAGTGGCTCGGATCGCGTGCGGCCGGAAAAGCGCTGGCTCGATCTCGTGATCGTGCTGATCGTCGTCGCCGATCTCGTGCCGCGCGCGTTCGCGCTGCTGCCCTCCGCGCCGTTCCGCACCGACGTCGTGCCGTACGCGAAGGAGATCGGCGCGGATGCGAAGTTCCTCCGTGTCGGCGCGATCGATGCGAACCATCGCCGGCCGTGGATCTCCGGCTATCTCAATCTCTACGACCGCCGCTTCGATGCGTTCACGGCGGCGCCGGTGGCGTCCGACGCGTACGTGCGCATGCATCGCCAGCTGCTCGAGCATCCGTCGCGTCAGGAGCTGGCGCGCAAAGGCATCGGATGGGTGATCACGCGTCACGATCTCGCGCCGGCGTTCGCTCCCGCGGCGCGCGCGGACGACGTCACCGTGTATCGCAATTCCATGACGCTGCCCATGGCCTTTCTCACCACGCGCTCGCCGCTGACCGTGCATCGCGCGCACGCGCGCTTCGATACATCACACGTGCGCGTGAGCGTGAATGCGCCGAAGGAAGGAGTGCTGGTCGTGCTGCAGCAGCGCGCGCCGGGATGGCGCGTGACCATCGACGGCGTGGAGACGCGCGAGTTTCCGATCGATCGATTTTTCCGAGGAATTCAGGTCACTCGCGGGCCTCACGAGGTGGTGTGGACGTATCGTCCGCGATCGCTTTTTTTTGGTGCGATGGTGACGTTCATCACTCTTCTTCTGCTGTTTGTCAAGCGTGCGCGATGAAGAAAATTTTTTCTTCCTGTCCCTCGAATCTTGAGTAGTAGAATCTCGACTCTTCCAAGATCACCACTGAGGTCAGACAACGAAATGGTAAGCATCGACGATCGCTTGAACGCCATCATTCGCGAATTGATTGGCAACGGAATCACCCTCGCACAGGCGGTCGAAGCGTTCGAAGGCAAGTACATCGTGGCCGCGATGACGGCCAGCAAAGGCAACGTCACGCAGGCCTCGCGCAAGCTGGGCGTGCACCGCAACACGCTGCACAACAAGCTCCGCACGCAGACCATGCTGAACGGCTTCGCCGAGTCCGTGCGTCCGGTGCGCCGCCGCGCCGTTTCGCACAAGCGCGCCTCCATGCCCGCGCCGCCGCGCCGCACTTCGCGATAGCATCTGGACAGGCTGAAGCCTGTCCTGCATGAGCAAACTCTCCGTACCCCAGCGCCCCGCGCTTCATGAAGAACTGATCGAGCTCCTCCGCCAGCGCGGCAACCGCCTGCTGCGCGTGAGCGAGATCCACGAACGCCTCGCCGATCCCGACGTCCCCCGCGAAGAGCTGGAGCGCGCCGTCGAGGAGCTGGAAGGCGACGGCGTGATCGTGGCCGTGCGCGGCAAACGCTACTCGCTCCTCGAGTTCACGCCGTATCACGCCGGCCGCGTCAAAGTGCATCCCGACGGCCACGGCACGATCTTCGGTCCGCGCGATGCCGACGGCGAAGGCCACGACATCTACATCGATCGCAAGCAGATCAAAGGCGCCATGAACGGCGATCTCGTGGTCGTGCGCGTCGACAAGCGCAATCCGCAGTTCCGCCGCGTGCGCGACCGCAAGTACATCGCGGGCGAGGTCTCGCAGGTGCTGCGCCGCGCGCATCGCACGGTCGTCGGGCGCTTCCACACCTTGCCCGATCCGTTCGTCGTTCCCTTCGACACGCGCCTCGACACGGACATCCTCATCGACGCCGACGCCACGATGGACGCGCGCGAAGGGGAGATGGTCAACGTCGAGATCGACCGCTATCCCGACCGCACCACGCACTTCGCGCGCGGACGCGTCGTCGAGACGCTGGGCTTCATCGGCGAGCCCGGCGTCGACATCGAAGTGGTGATCCGCAAGCATCACCTGCCGCACAACTTTCCCGAGGATGTGCTGCGCGAGGCGGATGTGATCGCGCAGGAAGTGCCCGAGGATGTGATCGCGAAACGCGTGGACCTGCGCGAGCGGAACATCGTCACCATCGACGGCGAGACGGCGAAAGACTTCGACGACGCGGTCGAAGTCCAGCTCCTTCCGAACAACAACTATCTCCTCGGCGTGCACATCGCCGACGTCGCGCATTACGTGACCGAGGGCAGCACGCTCGATCGCGAGGCCTTCGAGCGCGGTACGTCGGTCTACTTTCCCGGGCGCGCGGTGCCCATGCTGCCGGAGCGACTCTCGAACGGCATCTGCTCGCTCAATCCGAAGATCGAGCGGCTCACGTTCTCGTGCGAGATGGAGATCGATCGCCGCGGACGCTTCATCAAGCACAAGATCTACAAGTCCGTGATCCGCACGCGCGAGCGGATGACGTACACCCCCGTCAACGCCATCCTCGTGGCCTGCGGCGCGGCGCAACCCTCGGGCGCGGAACGCGACGCCGCCGCCGAAGCGAAAGGTCCGGAGCTGCTCGATCGCTACGGCTACCTGCTCGACGACTTCAAGCGCATGCACGAGCTCTACGAGATCCTGCGCGCGCGGCGCGACCAGCGCGGGTCCATCGACTTCGATCTGCCCGAGGCCGAGGTGATGCTGGACGCGGCGGGAGACATCGAGGCCATTCGTCCGACGGAGCGCAACGTCGCGCACCGGCTGATCGAGGAGTTCATGCTGGCGGCGAACGAGACCGTCGCGCGCGAGCTCGTGTTCGCGAATCAGCCCGGCCTGTACCGCGTGCACGAACAGCCGGACGCGCAGAAGCTCGAAGACCTGCGCGAGATCCTCAAGGAGTTCAAGATCAAGCTGCGCGGCAACGTCGAGGAGATCCGTCCCGGCGAGCTGCAGCGCGTGCTCGAGGAAGTGGCGGGCACGCCGCAGGAGCGCTTCCTGACGAACCTCATCCTGCGCTCGATGCGCCGCGCGTTTTACTCCGAGGAGTCGACCGGACACTTCGCGCTGGCGCTGGAGCACTACTGCCACTTCACGTCGCCGATCCGCCGCTATCCCGACCTGATCGTGCATCGCAGGCTGGCGGAGCTGATCGCGGACGGCACGCTGCACGGCGAGCGCCGCGACGGGATCGAGCGCGCGCATCCGCAGTACGCCACGCAATCCTCGGAACGCGAGCGCCGCGCGGACGACGCCGAGCGCGAAGTGCTGGAGTGGAAGAAAGTCATCTTCATGCGCGACAAGGTCGGCAACGAGTACAGCGGCATCGTCACCGGCGTCGCGCCGTTCGGCCTGTTCGTCGAGCTCAATGAGATCTTCGTGCAGGGGCTCGTGCCCGTGGCCACGATCGGCGGCGACTTCTGGCACTACCACGATCGCGAGCACCGCATGCGCGGCGAGTCGACCAGCCGCGAGCTTCGCCTCGGAGACGCCGTCCGCATTCGCGTCGAATCGATCGATGAAGACAAGCATCAGATCGAGTTCCGGCTGCTGGAGGTGGGCGGGGAGAAGATTCGGGAGCGCGAGCGCGGCTGACCTCGCTGGCCCTTTAGTTGCTACGCGTCTAAGATTTAACCATGGCCGAACGTGACCTTTCGGCGCGCTTGAAGCAGCTTGTGGACGAGCGCGTCGCCCTCGAAGCGAAACTCCAGAACGAGCCCGGCGAGCTCGCCGACGCCTCCGTGCGCGAGTACGACGGGCGTTATCAATCGCTCCAGAAGCAGCTGGCCGCGCTCTTCCGCGACGCCAGCGCCGACCAGCAGCGCATCACCGTGATGCTGGAGATGATGCGCATCCTCGAGAACCGCCTGGTCTACCTGCAGAACTTCATCGTCGATCCGACGGCGGAGAACCGCGTGCTCGCGCAGCTGGTGACGAAGTTCATCGACGACGTGTCGCGCGACCGCACTTCCGTGCTCACCTCGCTGGAGGCGACGTACTACCGCGCCGTGGCCGCGCTGTACGCGGGCGAGCTTCCGAAGGCGCGCGAGGGATTCAGCGCGGCCTGCGCATCCGAGGAGTCGGATGAGGCGAACGACATCAAGTACAAGTCGTACGTGATCCTCGGCCATCTCTCGCATGAGGAAGCGGACTACGCGAAAGCGAAGGAGCTGCACGAGCAGTCCATGCGCTACTCGCCGAACGACAACGTCACGGCGCAGGCGCTGGCCCTCAAGGCGCTGAACTCGTACGCCCTCGGCGATCACGACGACGCCCTGCATCTCTTCCAGGAAGCGCTGACGCTCTTCGACGAGAACAAGCCGTTCTTCAACTCGTACTTTTTCCGGAACGCCCTGCTGTTCTGCGGCGCGATCCACTTCGATCGCAAGCAGCTCGAGGATGCGGCGTCGTTCTATCGCCGCGTCTGCGCATCGGTCGATCAAAGCTCGTTCGACTATTTCGACGCGCTCTCGCACATCGGCCGCATCGAGTACGCGCACGGACACTACGAGGAGGCCGTGGCCTCGTTCGAGCGCGCCGTGCAGACGCACCGCTTCAGCGAGAACGAGTACGTCGTCGACACGTGGTTCTGGATCGCGCGCTGCCACCTGCGCCGCAACGAGTCGGCCGAGGCCCGCAAGTACCTCGAGAAGATCGCGGCCACCGACGTGCGCTACGAAAAGAAACCGCAGGCCGTCGAGCTTCTGCAGAGAATCGCGTGACGATCGAAGAGTTCGAAAAAGCGGTGATGGCGGCCCTGCTCGCCGGCGACGATCCGATCCTGGCCGCGCTGCGCGCGCAGTACGCGGCGGCGACGGTGCGCGATCGCGAGATGACCTCGACGGGCTTCATCACGCGCTTCGACGTCCCCAACACTGCGCCGCCCATCGAGCGAAAGCTCCTCCATCTCGATGATCTGCAGGTCGCGCTCGCGGGCGCGAAGTCTCCGGCCGATACGTCGGTGCACGTGCACAACGGCCGGCTGAAATCGCTGGAGTGCTTTCTCTACGAGGGCGCGTTTCCGGCGGAGCCGCAGATCGCGTCGGCGTGGTACTACGGGACGGAAAAGTTCTCAGGAATCACGCCGGAGCTGATGGCCGCGCGCGAAGTCGAAGAGCTGCTCGAAGAAGACGAGTAGAAGATCCCTCGACTTCGCTCGGGATGACACGCCTGACGGCGCGTCACTTCTCCGCGGGCAGCACCACCACGTCGCTGTAGCGATCGTAGAGGTTCGTCACCCAGATCTCCGGACGCTTGCCCGTGATCTCCAGCTCGAACGGCTGGTTCGTTTTGCCGGCGACGAGCTGTCCCGCCATCACGCGCGCTTCCACCGGCTTGCCGGTCATCGAGTCCGTTGCGGTGATGGTCACGCTGTTCCTGCCGCGCTTCAGTTTCGCGGGCTTCATCGACACCTTCATCGATCCCACCGTCATCGGCAGGCGGAACGAGGCCGTCTTGTATCCCGGCGCCTCGATCCGCACCTCGGGCGCCACGACGTCGCGATGTCCCTGCGCATTCGATACCCGGAAGGGCTGCGGCTTCCACGGCACTTTGTAGAACGTGGTGGGCAGGCCGGCCGGAACGTCGTCCGCGTAAATCTGCGACCG
>DATLBM010000135.1:0-5502 GCA_035526885.1 Thermoanaerobaculia bacterium
CACGTGCGGCTGCCGAGAGCCGCGTTCAGCGCGTACACCGCGCGGTCGGGCTGGGCCAACAAGCGCGGCCGGCCGTGCCGGCCCGCCGGAGGCGCCCCGGTCGTCTCCCTGTTGGCGAGCGCCGGCCTACGGCCGGAACTCGATCGTCTGCGGGAACCACGTCTTCACGCGTTTGCCGTCTTTCATGGGCGGCGAGAAGCGTGCGGAGCGCATGGCGCGGATCGCGGCCTCGTCGATGCCGAAGCGGTTCACGCCGCGCAGGAGCTTCACTTCCCGCACCTCGCCGCGCTCGTCGATGAGCGCGGAGACGACGATGGTGGCGGCGATCTTCTGCTGCCGCGCGATGGGCGGATACATCGGCGTGATGGCACGCGTGGCGCGCGGCGCGATGTCCAGCGCGCCCATCTCCACGACGTCGCCCTCGCGCACGGCCGGCGTCTGCACCGGCGCGGGCGTTGGCGTTGCGACGGCCGGCTGCACCACCTGAGGCGCGACGGTCTGCGTCTGCACCTGCTGCTGCGGCACCTGGGCCGGCGTCTCTTCCGGACGCGTCACGTCGCGGCGCTGCTGATCGAGCTGCGCGGCGCTGATCGACGGTCGATCGTCCGCCGACGCGATCTGCACTGCCGGCGCGGCCACGGGCGCGTTCTTCGACTGCTGCTTCTTGAGCTGCTCCATGTAGTCGTTCTGGAGCTTCATCATCTCGGCCTGCATCTTGGCCTTGACCGCGTCTTCGAACGCTTTCTTCTGCGCGTTCGGATCCATCGTCGTGGCCGGCGCCGTGGTCGTGCTGGCGACGACGATGGGCTCGGGGAGGACCGGCGCTTTCTGCACCGGTGCGGGCCCGGGAACCATCGCCGCGGATGTGGTCGTGGCCGCGGCGGGCGTGTTCTTGCCCTGCATGAACCACCAGCCGCCGCCGGCGGCCGCGGCCAGGAGCACGATCGTCGCGGCAATCGCCAGCGGCATCTTGCTCTTCGGCTTCGACTCCGCGACGCCGAACATCGGCGGCGCATCGAACGCCGGCATCGGCGCGGGCGCAGGCACATTCGCGGTGACGGGCTTCGGCGCCTCGAGGTACGGCGCGAGATTGACTTTCGTCTCCTTCTCCCGCTCCACCGCCTCGGTCTCCATCTCTTTCTTGAGCAAATTCGAGAGATAGAAGGCGAGGTTGAACGTCGTGGCCGAGTACTTGCCGCTGTGTGCGAGCGCCGACACGGCCTGCTTCATGTCCGTCATCGACGCGTAGCGCATCGAAGGATCGAGATTGAATGACTTGTCGAGGATGACGCGGATGTCGTCGGGGACCGGCGAGCCGGTCATCGTCTTGGCCGCGCGCACCGCGGAGACGAATGCGCTGGCCGTCATCGCGTCGGGCGGCTCCTGTCCCGTGACGAGGAGGAAGAGGATCGCGCCCATGGCGAAGACGTCCGCGCTCTTCGGCGCCTGTCCGGACGTGCGGTACTCCGGAGCGAGGTAACGTCCGACGTCCGCGGCGATCTTCGGATCGTGCTGCACGGCCGCGAGCACGCCCGCGCCGAGCTGCTGGCCGGCGACGCGAATCTCGCCGTCGTCGCTGATCCAGATGAACTGCGGAAGCAGCGCGCCGTGCGAGAGACGTCCGTTCGCGCCGTCGCGCAGGTCGTTCGTGGTCGCCAGCGACAGCGCCACTTTCTCCGCGATGACGATGGCCTGATCGATGGGCAGCGGATTGGGCTGCAGGTCCTTGCCGCCGCGCGCGCGGTCGATGATGTGGCGCAGCGATCGTCCGCCCGCGTACTCCCACGCCACGAACGGAATGCCGTCGGCGGACGCCGCGATCTGGTCGCGCGCGAATGACGTGCCGGTGAGCTGCGGGAGGAGTCGCGACGCGCTCTCCGTGGTCGCGGTCATGGTCGTGCGATCGCCGCCGCTCAGGCGCCGCAGCGCCACGGTCGCGGCGAGCTGACCGCCGTCGATCCGGCCGGCGCGCCAGAGATCGCCCAGCGAATCCTGCTCGAGTTTCTTGAAGAGGATGTACGGACCGAACTGCTCGTACGGCTTATTGCGCGCAGCCATGATGGCGGACCCCCGGGATTTTTGTGGACGGGGAAGATTACCACCATTTTTGCAAAACGTTCACGGCGTCGGCTGCTGCTGTTGCGCCCGCCGCTTGTCCCGAAAGTACTGCCGCTGCCACTGCTCGACGTTGCGGTTGTGCTCCTCGACGTTGGTCGCGAAAACGTGCGAGCCGTCGTTGCGCGCGACGAAATAAAGGTACGGCGTCGTCGCCGGAGCCGCGGCCGCGCGCAGCGAAGCCAGGCCCGGATTGGCGATGGGTCCGGGCGGCAGTCCCGGCGAGCGATACGTGTTGTACGGCGACGCCAGTTGCAGGTCGGCCTTGCGGATGTTCCCGTTCCAGCGCCCGGCGAGCTTCATCGCGTAAATCACCGTCGGATCGGCGCCGAGGAGCATGTGCTTGCGGACGCGGTTCACGTATACCGACGCCACGATCGGCCGCTCCTCCGGCCGCTGCGCCTCGGTCTCCACGATCGAGGCCAGCGTCACCGTCTCGTGCGCGGACAATCCCGAGGAGATGAGCGCGATCTCGTTGCCCCAGTGCTTGCGGAAGTTCGCGACCATCGCTTTGACGATCGCCGTCACCGGCGTGCCGGGATCGAACTTGTACGTGTCGGGGAAGAGGTAGCCCTCCAGGGACTCCGCTTCCGGCGCGATGTCGCGAATGAGGTCCGCCTCGCCGGTGATCTTCTTCCACTCCTCGTCCGATCCGAAGCCGGCGTCGGAGAACATTCGGCCGATGGTGAAGCGATCGAGACCCTCGCGGACGGTGATGCTGGCCAGGATCACGTCGCCGCGCGCGAGCTTGTCGATGACGTCGACGGGCGACATGGGCTTGTCGAATTCGTACACGCCGGCTTTGAGCGAGTCGCGTCCGCGCAGGAGCTTCATGTACACGAGCGGGATCCACTCGTCGCGCACGATGCCTTCCTTCTGCAACTGCTGGAGGATGGCCGACGTGCGCAGCCCGCGTTTGATCTCCACGCGTTTCTTCCCCTCGGCGTAGCCCTTGTACGGCGTGTCCACGGCGCGCCAGAAGAACCAGCCCGCGCCGATGGCCAGGAGCACGGCGAAGACGGCCACGGTCATCAGCGAGCGCATGAGCTTGCGGCACCCGCCGCGCTGCTGCGTACGGCGTTTGGCTATGACGACCTCCGTTGCCGGTCATCGAGATACGACTGGAGGATGACCGCGGCGGCGTGCATGTCGATGTCCTTCTGTGCTTCGCGTCGGGATTTGCCGGAGTCGCGAAGCCGCTCCATCGCCTCGACGGTGGAGAGGCTCTCGTTCCAAAGCTCCACCGGTTTGCAGGTTTTCTGCCGCAGCGCCTCGGCGAACGCGCGGAACTTCTCGTCGTTCGAGGAGGCGTGCGTGCGCTCGGGGATGCCGACCACGAAGAGCTCGGCCTCCAGCTCGCGCCCGAGGCGGTCGAGCTTCTCGACGATGTCGCCCTCGTTGCGCAGCACCGAGTGCGGCGACGCGACGACGCCGGAGTCGCTGACGGCGATGCCGATGCGCTTTCCCCCAAAGTCGACGCCGATGATGGACACGAGGCGGATCGTATGCGACGAGTCGTCGAGTCGTCGAGTCGCCGAGTCGTCGAGTCGTCGAGTCTTCGAGTCGTCGAGTCGTCGAGTCGTCGAGAGAAGAAGTCTCACAGTCTCATAGCCTCACAGTCTCATAGGGGAGACGCGCCGGGGGTTCTCCTATGAGGCTATGAGGCTATGAGACTACGAGGCTCCTCGACGACTCGACGACTCCTCGCCTCGTCGCCTCGTCGACTCGTCGACTAAAACAGCATGCGCAACTGCGGCGTCATCGTCTTTGCCTCGAAGAAGGCGCGGATCTCGCTGGCCGGTTTGCGCGACACCAGCTCGCGCGGTGACGACTCGTACCAGTCCGACGGGAAATAGCGCGTGTAGCTCTCCTGCGTGAAGCGCTTGCACAGCAGCGCGATCACGCCGATGTCGGTCTCGCTGCGGATCACGCGTCCCGCCGACTGCACGACGCGCGTCATCCCCGGAATCAGATACGCGAACTCGAAGCCCGCGCCGTATTGTTCGTCGTAATACTGCTTGAGCAGCTCCTGCTCGAAGCTGACCTGCGGCAGCGCCGGCCCGACCACCATCACGCCCGAGAGCATGTCGCCCTGGTAGTCGATGCCCTCCGCGTACATCCCGCCCGACACGGCCAGAATCAGATTGCCCTTGCGGCCGCGCGTTTTCAGGATGTCCAGGATGGCGTTGCGCTCGTAGTCCGTCATGTCGTTGCGCTGGATCATCACGCGCTTCTCGAGGGGCGGCATGCGCTCGGACACTTCGCGCAAAAACGCGTAGCTCGGAAACAGCGCCAGGAAGTTGCCCGCGCCGGAATCCGCGATCTGGGCCACGGTCTCGGCGATGCGCTCGTAATGATCCGCGCGCCGCTTGTACGTCGTGTCCACCTCGGGCACGATCACGATCTTGCGGTTGTCGCGCGGGAACGGGGAGGGGAGCGAGAGCTCGGCGGTGCGATCTTCCGGAAATCCCAGCGTGCGGCGATAGAACTCGAACGGCTCCAGCGTCGCGGAGAGCGCAATGGTGGCATGCGCGGAGTCGAAGATCCTGCCCAGGAACTTCGAAGGGTCCTTGCAGAAGATCTTGAGCTTGATGCCGTCGCCGGTCCGCTCGACCATGTGCGCGAACTCGTCGCCGTCTTCGCTGAGCAGGTTCGTGAACTTCACCAGCTTGAAGTAGAAGTCGATGAGCGGGTCGTCCTCTTCGGCGATGCGGTTGTCGATCTTCCACCCGATGTACTCGAGGACCAGGCGCTCCCACTCGGTGCGCTGCTCGACGAACAGCTCGCGCGACGGCTCGCACAGCGACTGCTTCACATCGCCTTCGAGCACCGCGGCCAGTTCCTCGAAGTGCACGCGGAGCATTTCCAGGAGCTCCTCCCACCCCTCGATCCAGCAGTTGCGCGACATCATGTGGCGCTTGATGTCCTCGAACGCCTTCTCGTGCAGCTCGGGCGAGTAGTAGCCGCGGCCGCGGTCGACGAGGTTGTGCGCCTCGTCCACGACCAGCACGCAGTCGCCGTAGTCGTTCTCCTGCGAGTACGCCTTCAGTCCGACGTACGGATCGAAGATGTAGTTGTAGTCGCACACGATGACGTCCGCCTGCTCGATCAGCTCCAGAGACACTTCGAACGGACAGACCTCGTGCTCGCGCGCGGCCTCGAAGGTGAGGTCGGGATCGAAGTAGCTCATCGACGTGACCAGGTGCGAGAGCAGGCCGGACTTCTCCATCTTCGACGTGTACTGCGCCGCGAAGGGGCAGAAGTCCTCGTGGCAGATCATCTCGGAGTGCGCGCACATCTTCGACTTGGCGCGGATGCGCAACACGCGGAATGAGCCGTCGTTGAGACGGCGCAGCGCCTCGACGGCCGCGTCCTGCTGCAGCGTCT
>DATLBM010000136.1:0-7429 GCA_035526885.1 Thermoanaerobaculia bacterium
GGCCAACATCCACATGCTGCGCGGCGACGCGCGATCTGCCCTGCCTCTGCTGCAGCGCGTTTACGATCGCGGAGGCTCACTGCCGCGCGGCTACTACATTCTCACCGGCGACGCCTTCCTCCGCCTCGGGCGTCCGAACGAGGCGCGCCAGGCCTACGAGCGCGCGCTGCAGATCCATCCCGACGACCCCGTCGCCCGCGAGCGTCTGCAGGCGCTGCGTTAAGCCGCTTCCGCCAGGCTGCGGCGCTGCGCACCGCGTCGCGCGCCGATGATCGCGGACGCGGGACCGATGAGGAAATACATCCAGCCCGCCCACATCATCCACGCCGGCGATGCCATGGCGCCGATCAGCGCGGACGCCAGTCCGATGGCCACGTAGCTGCCGTACATCATCATCGTCGTGCGCGTGTCATGCAGCTCGACGGCGTTGAGCTCCAGCTCTTCGCGCTGACGCCATGCATGTCCATACAGCGCCACGAACAGCCCGAAGATCCCGGCGAATCCGAGTCCGTAGATCACGAAGAGCGTCGACGCGTTCGCACCGCCGTGCGTCTGTCCCGTCACCGCGGAAAACAGAAACTTCAGCGGAAAGGTGTAGAGCAGCACCATGAACAACAGCGCCGCGTTCAAGGCGATGGTGACGTTGTCCTTCAATGCATACCGCCGGAAAAACGTGTGATGCGCATGCCACACCCAGGTGAGGATGGCAAAACAGATTGCGAACGCGGGAAACCTGCGCATCGCGGCCATGAGCTCCTTGAACGTGTCCGGCACCTCCAGCGACACGACGACCAGCGTCAGCGCAAACCCGAATACGACGTCGCTGAACGCCTCGATCCGTGACACCTCATGCCCACGAAGACGGAACGGAACTTTCTCGCGCATGGGCCGATGGTAGGAAAGCGCGGGGCGCGCGTCAGGTGACGTTTGTCAGGAGTGGCGCGTGTCGCTCAGAAACGTGCGATCTCGCGCGCGATCCACCACGCGGCTTCTTCGACATCGCCAGGCCGTAATGTAGATGTGGTACTGGATGTCCTCGTACGACGCTTCATCCGGCAGCGCGTCGAGCAGCCGGCGAACTTCTTCGTTCGGTGCGGTTCTGCTCATGACGCGATCCTGCGCCGCCGCCCTCAGCCCCGCCGAGTGGAAGGGCGGGACGGCGTCATCTGACGTCCGTCAGGTGTTCCAACTGTTCGAGTTGTCGTTCCAGCTTCGCTGCCGCTTTGCGATTGACCGGGACGATCAATGAAACGGCCAGTGCAAACGTGGCCAACTCGACGTAAATGACCGGAGCAAGGCTCGGCCGCGCCGCCGCGAACCCCAGGAAGAACAGCACGCCGCCCGGTGCGACACTGAGCACACGCAGCCACAACCGCGTCCGATGGAACGCGAGCCCGTGCTCCAGCAGGGCGCGATGGTACTGAATGGAGGGGACCTCGCCGTTTTCCGGCCGCGGAGAACGCCGCGAATGATCGAGGATCTCGTACGTCAGAAACGCGAACCCGATCAGACTCGCAGCGGCGCCGGCGCGGAGGAGTGGATGATCGAAGATCAGCGCGAGAGCGACGATCGTGGCCGACACCAGCATCAGGGCCACGCAGAAATCCCATCGCTGTCTGCGCCGGACTCTCTCCATTTTCCCGACCAACCGGCGCACGTCGTCGGGCTTGGGGAATGGACTGTCCGGGGTCTGAGTCTGCCAGAGGGACAGGAGGTCGTTCCATTCGTCACGCGCCATGACTTTCTCCTTTCGTCAGTTGCTTGAGCAGCTTCTTGATGCGGTGAATCTTCGTGTGGACGTTTGTCGCGGCCAGTCCGGTGATTTCCGCGATCGATGCGGCGTCGAAGCCCTCCAGGTAAAGAAGGATGACGTCGCGATCGAGCGTCGTGAGAGTCCGGATCAGGCCATAGATTCGATCGAGCGTGATTTGGCGGTCGAGCCGCCCGGTCTCGTCGCCGGAGGTTGGCAGGTCACCCACGTCGTCCAAACCGACGAATTCCGGTCGCGCGCGCCGGCCCTTCACGACGTGGCTGGCCGCCACGTTCTGCGCTACGCGGTAGACCCACGTTCGCAGCGAGCATCGTTCGGCGTACGTCGAGAGACTGCGCCAGAGTGCGAAGTGAATTTCCTGCAGGAGATCGCGGCGTTTGTCGTCGTCCGCCTCGTACGAACGCGCCAGGCGCTCGAGAGCGGCACCGAACGTACTGAGCACCGTCGCGTAAAGCTCGTCCTGCTGCATCGACCGGACATTGCCTCCCAGTTAAGGTAGTCGCCGATGCGCGGAGTTTCTTACAACCGTCTCATGTCGCCACTCTACGCCGCCGCCTGCCCCGCGCTCGTGAACGTCGCCAGAAGCTGCGCCACGTAGTTCTCCACCGCCGGGTCGTAGCGCTTGCGCGCTTGCGCGAAGACGTCCATCGCGAAGGCGCGGTTCTGCGGGGTGAAGCGGAGGGCGTTGTAGAGCTGTTGGATCGCGCCGTTCGTGCCGCCCCGCAGGAGGATGCGCTCGATGCCCGGCATCGCCGGCGCGTAGCTGGCGTTGGCGCCGTGGATCAGCCACGTCAGCGGCGGGGCGGTGCGGGCCGAGAGGTGGAGCGAAGCGTCGATCTCCGCCATGCGACTGCGCAAAGGCTGCGAGGCGGCCAGTTGCAGGAAGAGGTCGATCTCCGTGTCCGTCCAGATCGACGGCGCCAGTTGCGCGATCGGCGTGCCCGTACTGAACGCCTGCGCGCGCTGCAGCACGCGCGTGTAGATCACCGAAGAAGTCGCGGCAGTCACGTTCGAGGGGAGGCCCGGTTGGTACAGCCATTCCTGCAGGCGCAGGTCGGCGTTCGCGGGGACGTAGGGCGCGAGCGTCGCCAGGAACGACGCGTCGTCCGTCCAGTGGAAGGCGAAGCGTGCGAAGTAGTCGTCGAGGAAGGCGTCGAGGGTGGGCCGGCCGAGGAGGTCTTCGAGCGTGCGGAGAAACAGCTCGCCCTTGAGATAGCCCGTCGCACCGAAGCCGTCGTTCGGCCAGGCCAGCTCGCGATGCATGACCGTGCTCGGGCGATTGATCGGCTGCGACGCGTATCCCGCGTACGAGCTGCGGTCGAGAAAGTACGTCAGCTCCGCGCGGTCCGCGCCCGACATCTCCTCGATGATGCGCAGCGCCAGGTACGACGTGATGCCTTCGTTCAACCAGATGTCGTTCCACGTCGAAAGCGTGACCAGGTCGCCGGACCACGAATGCGAGAGCTCGTGTGCGATGAGGTTGCGCGGATCCGGCTTTTGCGGGTGATTGCCGGTAACGACACTGAACGGGTTGATGAAGTTCAGCATCGGGTGCTCCATGCCTCCCACGATGTACGTCGGCGGCATCAGCAGCACGTCGTAGCGCACGAACGGATACGTGGTGATCACGCGCTCGGCCGCGTCGACCATGTCCGGCAGGTACGACAGCTCCAGGATCGCGTCGCTCATCAGCTCCGGCTCCGCGTAGACGCCGGTGCGCTCGTCGAACGCGTGAAACTGGAGGCGTCCCACCGCGATGGCGATGAGATACGACGGCATCGTCTTCGACATGGAAAACGTGTGGATCCCCGCGGGGTTCACGGAAGTCGGATTGTTCTCCGCGCTCATCAGAGCGAGGAGTTGCGGCGGCACGCGCAGCGTGGCCTCCCACGTCATGCGCATGGACGGCGTGTCCTGAATCGGAATCCAGCTCCGCGCCGCGATCGGCTCGTTCTGCGAGTAGAGGTACGGCTCCTTGCGGCCGAAGCTCTGCTCGGCGGTGTTCCAGAGCAGGCCGGGCGCGTCCTGCATCGTGACGTAGGTGATCGTCACCGTGTGCGTCGTGGGTTGAATGGCGATGGTCAGTGGCTGTCCGTAGTCTTTGGAGGTGCCGAGGGACCAGAGCGTGGGGGTGGAGCCGTCGAGGGTGACGGCCTGGACGTCGAGGCCGTACGAGTCGAGGATGAGCTGCTTCGTGCCGGTGAGGTTTTCGATCGTCAGCGTGGCCTTGCCGGCCAGTCGATGCGACTCGAAATCGACCGTCAGGTCGAGCGCCAGATGCCGCGTCGTGACGTCGTTGACGTTCGCGAACGAGAACGCGTCGCGCTGCGGTTGCGACGGCAGGAGCTCGGGATGCCGGACGGCGCGCTGCCGGGCATTCACGAGAAGCAGAAACGCGAACAGGGAGAGGGCGATCCGGCGCCGGAGCATGCGGCATGGTAACCCCGGATGCTCATGCTAAAGTCCGCGCCCGTGATCGTCAGGTCGTATGAAGGGAAAGAGCCGCGTTTCGGGGCTCGCGTGTACGTCGCCGAAAACGCCGCCCTCATCGGCGACGTCGACCTCGGCGACGACGTCTCCGTCTGGTTTTCGACCACCATCCGCGCGGACGTGAACGCCATCCGCATCGGCGCGGGGACGAACGTCCAGGACAACTGCACGATCCACGTCACGCATCACGACTGGCCGACGGTGATCGGCGCGCACGTGACGATCGGCCACGGCGCGATCGTGCACGGCTGCACGGTTCACGACGGCGCGCTGGTCGGCATCGGCTCGCGCGTCCTCGACGGCGCGGTGATCGGCGAGAGCGCGCTGGTCGGCGCGGGCGCGCTGGTCCCTCCCGGCATGCACGTGCCGCCGCGCACGCTGGTCCTGGGCATGCCCGCGCGCGTGAAACGCGACCTCACGGCGGAGGAGCTGGAGCATCTGGACCAGTCGTGGCGCAATTACATCGAATACAAGAATCGAGCGATGAACGATGAGAGATGAACGATGAGCAAAGGCTCGCGGGGAGCGATGAACGATGAGAGATGAACGATGAGCAAAGGCTCATGGTGCTCATCGCTCATCGCTCATCTCTCGTCGCTGGTACCGGTACTCACATGAACGGAACACTGAGAACGTCACACGTTGGCACCTCCGTGCTGCTCCACGGCTGGATTCAGAAGCGCCGCGATTTCGGCGAGCTGATTTTTCTCGATCTCCGCGATCGCACCGGCATCGCGCAGGTCGTCGTCGACAAGGAGCGCGGCGCGGGCGACCAGCTCGTGTCCACCGCGAAAGAGCTGCGCTCCGAGTTCGTCGTGCGCATCGAGGGCGAGGTCGTCGAGCGCGCCGGCGCGCAGAAGAATCCGAAGCTGCCCACGGGCGACATCGAGATCGTGGCGAAGAACATCGTCATCCTCAATCGCGCGGAGACGCCGCCGTTCCCCATCGAAGACGACACGGACGCCGCCGAGGAGCTGCGCCTGCAGTACCGCTATCTCGATCTGCGCCGCCCGTCGCTCGCACGCAATCTCACGATGCGGCACAAGATGCTCACGGCGGTGCGCAACTATTTCGATCGCCACGGCTTCCTGGAGATTGAGACGCCCATCCTCACCAAGTCGACCCCCGAGGGCGCGCGCGATTACCTGGTGCCGAGCCGCGTGCACAAGGGCGAGTTCTTCGCGCTGCCGCAGTCGCCGCAGATTTTCAAGCAGCTGTGCATGGTGGCGGGGCTGGAGCGCTACTTCCAGATCGCGCGCTGCTTCCGCGATGAGGATCTGCGCCGCGACCGCCAGCCCGAGTTCACGCAGATCGACGTCGAGGCGTCGTTCATCGACGAGGAGTTCATCTACGCCCTGATGGAGGGGCTGTTCGCGGACATCTTCCCGATCGCGAACATCCAGGTCACGACGCCGTTCCCGCGCATGACGTGGCAGGAGGCGATGGACCGCTTCGGCATCGACCGTCCGGACACGCGCTTCGGCATGGAGCTGATTGACGTGACGGAGGTGGCGAAGACGACGGCTTTCGAGCCGTTCAGGAACGCGGCGACGGTGCGCGCGATCGTGGTGCCGAACGGCGCCGCGTTCTCGCGCAAGCGCATCGACGACGTGACCGAGGAGGCGAAGAAGCTCGGCGCGACGGGGCTGGTATGGATCAAGTTCAACGCCGAGAAGCAGTCGTCGATCAAGAAGTTTCTCGACGACGCGGCCTTCGACGCGCTGCGCAACGCGGTGCGCGCGAACGACGGCGACCTGGCACTGATCGTCGCCGGCACGGTCACGAGAGTCTGGGACGTCCTCGGATCGCTGCGGCTGAAGATCGCCGCGGACGAGAAGATGATCCCCGCCGAGACCTGGCACTTTCTCTGGGTCACCGACTTTCCCCTGTACGAGTGGGATGAAGAATCGGGCCGTTACTTCGCGCGGCATCATCCGTTCACGTCGCCGCGGCTCGAGCATCTCGACAAGCTCGAGAGCGATCCGGGCAGCGTGCTGGCGCGCGCGTACGACCTGGTGCTGAACGGCATCGAACTGGGCGGCGGATCGATCCGCATCAATCAGCCCGAGGTGCAGCAGCGGATGTTCCGGGCGCTGGGGATCTCGGATGAGGATGCGCGCGGGCGCTTCGGATTCCTCATCGACGCGTTCCGCTACGGCGCGCCGCCGCACGGCGGCATCGCCTTCGGCGTGGACCGCATCGCCATGATGATGGCGCGGGCGGAGTCGCTGCGGGATGTGATCGCGTTCCCGAAGACGGCGCGCGCGCAGGACCTGATGTGTGGCGCGCCGAGCGGTGTGGATGATCGGCAGTTGCACGAGCTTGGGATCGGTGTTCGCGGCAACGAGTGATGAGTGATGAGCGATGAGTGATGAACGTCCTGGCGAGAGCACTCAGCACTCAGCACTCAGCACTCAGCACTTCGTGACCGTTCATGACGCGCCGGTCTTCGTCGGGCGCGGCCTCATCGACCGCGCTGGCGCGCTGGTGCGTCCGCGCGGACGCGTTTTCGTCATCACCTCGCCTGCGCTGAAGCCGCGCTTCGGCGAGCGCGTGGCGGCATCGTTCGAGGACGCGACGATTCTGACCATCGAGGAGGGGGAGACGCACAAGACCCTCGACACGGCCAACGACGTCGTCAGTCAACTTCTTGACCATGGTGCCAGGCGAGACTCGATGGCGGTCGTCGTCGGCGGCGGGATGATCGGCGACACGGCGGGATTCGCGGCCTCGATCTTTCTGCGCGGCATCGATCTCGTGCACGTGCCCACGACGCTGCTCGCGCAGGTCGACAGCTCGATCGGCGGCAAGCTCGCGGTCAATCACGCGAAGGGCAAGAACCTCATCGGCAGCTTCTATCCGCCGCGCGCGATCATCAGCGATCTCGACGTGCTGGACACGCTTCCGCCGCGCGAGCGCCTGAGCGGCCTGTACGAGGCGCTGAAAGGCGGCGTGATCGCCGATCCGTCGCTCTTCGAGCTGTTCGAGCGCGAGGCGCTGGACGTCGAGGAGATCGTGCGCAAGGCCATCCGGGTGAAGGTGGAGATCGTCGAGGACGATCAGCGCGAGGCCGATCGGCGGCGGCTGCTCAACTACGGACACACCATCGCGCACGGCATCGAGGCGGCCATGCATTACGAGGGCATGACGCATGGCGAGGCGGTGGCG
>DATLBM010000137.1:0-5050 GCA_035526885.1 Thermoanaerobaculia bacterium
GCCGCCGCACCACATCCACGGCTCCTTCCAGATCGGCACGGCGAACGTGAAACGTTCGACGGGCTTCAGCCCGTCGATCGCGTCATCCAACTCGCGCAGCACGCCGCTCGCATCGCGTCCGTGCATTGCCGCGAGATGCTCGATCAGCGTCCGCACATCCTCGACCGATTTCGGTTCGGACACATCCACGCGCGCAAACTCGGCGATCGCGTCCGCATGCCGCCGCAGATTCTCCTCGGTATTCATGTACACGACGTCGGGCCGCAGCGCGCGAATCTCCTCCACGCGCGGGTTCTTCGTCCCGCCGACGCGTGGCAGCGGCGGCAAGTCCGGCGGAAAGATGCAAAAGTCCGTGATGCCGACGACGTCCGCGCCGGCGCCGAGGTCGAACAGCGTTTCGGTCAGCGACGGCACGAGCGACACGACGCGCATCACGGCCGCGCCGCGTTATCGCGCGGCTGCTCTTCCAGATTGAGCTCGGCGCGCACCTGCGCTTCCATCTTCGTGCTGGCGCCGCCGCGCGCCTCGATCGTGGACGTGGTCTTCGCGCGCATCGCGCCGCGCCTGCAGACGACGCCGTGTGACGACGCCTCGCACTTCCAGCCGTCGCCGGACGCGAGCGCCGCATTCTCGATGACCACCCACACATCCTTCGCGTCTTTTGGTCCGCCGTTGCGCACGTCGAACGCCGCGCGCTCGTCGTCGATCTTCCGCGCGACCATCGACAGTTCCGACTGCGACGCGCTTCCTCGCAGCGTCATGTTCGTCTCGTGTGCTTTCGAGCGGATTCCCTTCGCGCTGACCGCGGCGCCGATGCGATACGTCATCGCGCTCGGCTGCGGAGCCGTGAGGAGGACCGTGAACGTGGCCTCTGCTTTCGCGGGCAACGTCGCGGCGGTGCACGTCGTGACCGTGGCGAAGCGCGGATTCGTGTCGTCGCACTTCCACGCCGGCGGTCCCTGAATCGAGCGGATCAACCCGGACGCATTCGCGCCCGCGCGCAGCTTCACTTCCTCCGCGGCATCGGGACCGACGTTGCGCACGCGCACCGTGAACGAGAACGTCTCGTCGGTGTGCACGATCTCTTTGGACGGGAGAACGGAGAGGACTTCGAGGAGGGCGGCGGCCAGGATCACCGCATCAGCTTACGGTACTTCGGATCGAGCGCGTCGATCAGTCCGTCGCCGAGGAAATTGAGACCCATCACCGCGAGCATGATGGCCGCGCCGGGGAAGATGGCCAGATGGTTTGCCAGGCCTAGGTAGCGGCGGCCGGCGGTGAGCATCGCGCCCCACGACGGCGTCGGCGGCTGCACTCCCAATCCGAGAAAGCTCAGCGCCGCCTCGGACAGAATCGCGCCGGCCAGGCCCAGCGTGGCCATGACGATCACGGGATTGATGACGTTCGGCAGCACGTGCAGGATGATCACGCGCGGCGACTTCGCGCCCATCGCCTTCGCGGCGGTCACGTACTCCATTTCGCGCACTTTGAGCACTTGCCCGCGCACGAGCCGCGCGTAACCGACCCACGCGGAGATCACCAGCGCGAGGATCACGTTGTTCAGACTCGGGCCGAGCACGGCCACGAGCGCGATGGCCAGCAGGATTCCGGGAAAGGAGAGGAGGATGTCGCACGTTCGCATCACCACCACATCCACCCAGCCGCCGAAGTAGCCGGCCATCGAGCCGAGCGTCACGCCGATGAGTGACGCCAGCAGCACCACGCTGAAGCCGACGCGCAGCGACACGCGCGAGCCGTACACGATGCGCGAGAGCACGTCGCGCCCGAGATCGTCCAGGCCGAGCGGGTGATCCTGCGACGGCGCTTCCAGGCGCCGGCCCGTCTCCTGGTGATTCGGATCGAACGGCGCGAGCAGCGGCGCCGCCAGCGCCGCCAGCACCAGCACGAGCGTGAGCAGGAATCCCGCCATGAAGGCGAAGTTCTTCAGGAGGCGGCGCAGCGTCTTCATTCCAGCTTGATCCTCGGATCCACGACCCCGTACAGCAGGTCGCTCATGAAATTCACGAGGATGTACGTCAGCGCGATGACCAGAATCGAGGCCTGCACCTGCGGGTAATCGCGCGTGGTGATGGACTGGATCAGCAGGCGCCCCAGTCCCGGCCACGAGAAGATCTGTTCGGTGATGATCGCGCCGGTGAGCAGCGAGCCGAATTGCAGAGCGAGAATCGTGATGACCGGAATCAGCGCGTTCTTCAGCGCGTGCCGGAAGATCGCTTTTCCGCGCGACACGCCTTTCGCGACGGCCGTCGTCACGTAGAGCTGATTCAGTTCTTCCGCGAGGCTCACGCGGATCATGCGCGTGAGAATCGCCGACAGCGCCAGCCCCATGGTGATGGACGGCAGCACCAGCGACTTCCATCCCTCCTCACGTCCGGAGACGGGGAACCACGTGCGATTGATGGCGAAGGCGATGATGAGCAGCGGTCCGAACCAGAAGCTGGGCATGGACACGCCGATCAGCGCGAAGAATCGCGCCAGGTTGTCGATCCAGGAGTTTCGATAGATCGCCGAGATGATTCCCAGCGGAAAGGCGACCAGCAGCGCGACGAGCATCGAGCCGAACGCCAGGACCATCGTGGCCGGGTAGCGTGCGGCGATCTCCCCGGCCACGCTCTCGTTGGTCCGGAAGGAGCGGCCGAGGTCGCCGTGCGCGAGGTTGGTGATGTAGGTCGTGTACTGCTTCCACAGCGGCTGATCCAGCCCCAGGGCCTTGCGCACGTTCATCACATCCTCGGGCCGCGCTCCCTCGCCCGCGATCTGCACCGCCGGATCGCCCGGGATGAGATGGATGAGCGAGAAGATGAGCGTGAGGATCCCGAGGGTGATCGGGATCATCTGCAGGATGCGGCGAATGATGTACTGCGTCATCGTCCAGTCAAGTCTGTTGCTGCTTCCCGGTAATGTTCCACCCTCGCACTTTCACCACCGGTGCCAGCGTGCCGCCGAACGGGTTGTACCACGTACCCACGATGCACCGCTCGCGCGACAGCGACTCGATGTTCGAGAAGGCCTCGACCATGGACTGCGTCCAGCGCAGGTTCGGCAGCCGCGCCGCGACCTTGCCGTCGCGAATGAGAAACGTGCCGTCGCGCGTGGTGCCCGTCATGAGCGCGGTCTTCGGCTCGAGCAGTCCGTTCACGTAGTTGAAGCGCGTCACCCAGATGCCGAGCTTCGTGGACGCGATCATCTCCTCGCGCGTGGCGTCGCCGCCGCTCATCGAAAGATGAAACGCCGCTCCATGCTCGGGCGAGCCGAGGCTCCAGGCGTGCGCGGTGCGCTTCAAGCCCAGACGATCGGCCCAGGCCGTGTCGAGCACCGGCGTCCGGATCACGCCGTTCTCGATCAGGGCCACGCGACGCTTGGGCAGGCCTTCGATGTCGAACGGGAAGGGGAGAAAGTCCGGATCGAGCGAGTCGTCGGCCAGGGTGAAGTTCTCGCCGAGGATGCGCTTGCCGAGGTTGCCGACGAAGAAGGAGGAGCCGTCTTCGTACGACTGGCCGGTGAACGCGATCATGTTCATCCAGTCGAAAACCTCCGCCAGCGCCGGCGGCTCGAGAATGACGTCGTACGCGCCGGGCTGGAGGTCCTCGACGACGTCCGCACACAGCGTCGCCTTCATCGTCGCCTCGGCGCCCAGCTCCGCCAGGTCCATGCGCGCCGCACTGCGCTCGCGCCGCGTGGCGTAGCCCGAGCCGGATTTCGCGATGGCGATCACCGTGGCGTCGGCGTCGGTCATGGTCGTGTAGCGGCGCACGCCGTGCGTGTTGCCGACGGCGACCGACGACGAGCCGCTCGCGTACGCGCCGGCGAAGAGCACGCCGGAATGACGATCGAACATCGTCCGCAGCGCTTGCGCCTTTTCCATCGGCGCGAGCCTGGCCGTGGCCTCGTCGAACGCTTCGACGCGCGGCAGCGGCTCGTTGTCGCGATAGAGGCCGGTGAAGCCCTGCACGGCATCCGAATGCCGCGCCGCTTCGCGCGCCAGCTCCGCGGTGCGCGCGATTTCCTCGTCATCGAAGCTGGTGGTCGTGGCCACGCCCATCGCGCCGTTCACGATCACGCGCAAGGTCAGCGAGGCACTTTCCTCCGACATGTTCTGATGCAACTGGGAGTTGGCGAAGCGGCTGATGTTCTGATCGTTCGACAGGAACTCGGCGTCGGCTTCGTCCGCGCCCGCCGCGGCCAGCGCGCGCTCGATGACGTCGAAGCTTTCCCGTTCACTGCGCATCGGGCATCAGGCGCGGACGACGGTGGTCGTCTCCGCGATTTCCGAGGCCGGCACGGCGTTGCGCGTGTCGATGAGCAGCTTCACGCCGCGATACAGCCCGGGATCCTTGAATTCATCGTGCGGCGTGGAGAGCAGCACGGCGTCGTACTTCGCGAATTCCTCCGCGGTGCACGGCACCGACGCCAATTCCAGGTTGTACTTGCGCACGCGCTTGGCCACGGGCACGTACGGATCGCAGTACGACACGACCGCGCCGCGATCGCGCAGCAGTTCGATCAACTCGAAGGACGGGGACTCGCGGTCGTCGTCGATGTTCGGCTTGTACGAGAGCCCGAGCACGAGCACGTTCGCACCCAGCACGCTCTTCCCGATCCCGTTGATGGCCTCGGTGGCCCGATCGATCACGTAACGCGGCATCCCGGTGTTGATCTCGCCCGCCAGCTCGATGAAACGCGCCCACGTCCCGTGCTCGGCCGCTTTCCACGCCAGATAAAACGGATCGAGCGGGATGCAGTGTCCGCCCAGCCCCGGTCCCGGATAGAAGGGCATGAAGCCGAACGGCTTCGTCGACGCGGCCTGAATCACTTCCCACACGTTGATGCCCATGCGCTCGAAGACGACTTTCAATTCGTTGACGAGGGCGATGTTCACGGAGCGGAAAATGTTCTCGAGCAGCTTCGCCGACTCGGCCACCTCGGCGCTGGACACGGGCACGATCTGATCGATCGCCGACTTGTACAGCGCCACAGCCGCGCGCAGCGACGGCGCGTCGATGCCGCCCACGACCTTGGGGATGTTCTT
>DATLBM010000138.1:0-3518 GCA_035526885.1 Thermoanaerobaculia bacterium
GGCCTGCGTCGCGACGACAGGCGACGATGTGTGTGTGCGTTGCCAGGCCACGAACGCAGCACCGCCGAGGACGAGCAGCAGTGCGATAGCGGCGACGATCGTCGCCGTCGGGCGTTTCGGCTCGGGAAACGGCTTGTGAAATCCGCTCTCCTCCGCCGCCACGCGATCGCGCAGCATGCGCAGCTCGCGCGAGAGATCGCGCGTCGACGAATAGCGGTCGTCGGGCGACTTCGAAAGCAGCCGCGAGATGATGTCCGCGAGCTGCACCGGCGCGCGCGTGTTCGTCCGCGTGACCGGCTCCGGATCGTGATGCAGGATGGCGGAGAGCGTGTCGATCGCGTTCTCGCCGTCGAATGCGGGCTTGCCCGTCACCAGCTCGTGGAGGATCGCGCCGAACGCGAACAGATCCGAACGGAAGTCGATGCGCTTGCCCGTGGCCTGCTCCGGCGACATGTATCCGACCGTGCCCAGGATCGTCCCGGGCGTGGTCCCCGGCACGTCGAGCTGCAGCGTGTGCTCGCCCTCGGGCGTCGGTCCGACCACTTTCGCCAGGCCGAAGTCGAGAATCTTCACGTACGCGTCGCGCGTGATCATGATGTTCTCGGGCTTGAGATCGCGATGCACGATGCCGCGCTCGTGCGCGGCGGCGAGGCCGTCGGCCATCTGCACTCCGATGTCGAGCACCTGCCGCACCGGCAGCGGTCCCTCGATGATCAGACTGCGCAGATCGCGGCCGTCGATGAACTCCATGACGATGAACGGCGCGCCTTCGTCGGCGCCGACTTCGTGGATGGTGACGATGTTCGGATGGTTGAGCGCGGAGGCCGAGCGCGCCTCCTGCGTGAAGCGGTTCAGCGTGTCGGTGTCGGATTTGAGCCGCGGCGGGAGGAGCTTGATCGCGACCTTGCGTCCCAGCTTCGGATCGCGCGCGACGAATACCTCACCCATCCCTCCCGCGCCGATGGGCCGGAGAACTTCGTAGTGTCCCAGAGTCTGGCGAACGCTTCCCATCGAACCGGAGGTGCGTCGGATTCTACCGGTATAATCGCCGCGCTTCCCCCGAGAGTTTCCGATGGGCAGGGCCCGCTGCATCGCCTTCCTCGCCATCGTGGCCGCCGGCGCGAGTGCGTTGACCGGTCAGCAACGCTCTGCCTCGCTGGTGCCGTGGAAGGTGATCGAGCCCGCCGATGCCGTGGACACGCCGCTGGTCCTGTTCTGGATCCCCGCCTCGGCCGAGGAGCTGCGCCGTTCTCCGCTGCTCACATCGGATGAGCTGACGCTCTTTTCCTCGCGTTGCGTGGCCATGCGCGTCGTACGCGCCGACGACAACGCGCGGCTCACGAAGCTGAGAGTCGAAGGCGAGCTGCCGATGGCGGTGCTCGCCGACAACGCGGGACGCGTGATCTCGGTGGTGGAGTCGGAGCGCGGCGTGTTGCCGGTGCGCGAAGTCGAGGAGCTGGTGCGCGACGAACTGGAGACGCGCACCGCCAACGCGGATTCCCTGCTGAACGAAGCATCGCGTCACGCCGAAGACGGAAACCTCGACGCGGCGGAGGAGCTGTATCGCGAGGTGTGGGGCGCGCGGTGTCTGTGTCCGCGGCAGGGGAAGGTGGCGCAGAAGGCGCTGCGGCGGCTGGCGAAGAAATGAAAAAGGGCGGGCTCGAAAGCCCGCCCTCGCATTCTCAGGCTGCCTGCAGAATGGCCACGGCGCGCTTCCAGTGCCGGCGCGAGCGCCGTACGTGCCTGTGCGACATCTTCTGGGTCTTGCGCCAGGACATGCCCTGCGCGCGCTGTTCGATGGCGCGGCGCCACAGCGCGATCGCGCGCTCGAGGTGACCGGTCGCGACGCGCAGACGGCGGCGGGCTTCATCAGCCAGCGTGCCCTGCGCGCTTTCGACTTTTTCCTCGACGACGCGCAGCGCGGCGCGCATGCGCGCCTGCTCGATCTGCGGCAGCGGCGTGGTCAGAAGGTTGGACGCCAGGCCGATCTTCTTCGCGCCGGCGATGAACCATTTCGCCGGATCCCACTGGAACCAGCGAATGCCGTTGCGATAGTCGGCGGGAAAGCGGTGATGGAAGGAGTGATAGCCCTCGCCCAGGGTGACCAGGGCCACCATCCAGTTGTCGCGGGCGGAGGCTTCGGAGTTGAACTCCGGCTTGCCGAAGTAGTGCGCGAGCGAGTTCACGAAGAACGTGGTGTGGTGGATGACCACCAGGCGCGTGAAGCCGCCCCAGAGCAAGCCGGCGATCGGATCGCCGAACGCGGCGCCGATCAGCGTGGGGATGCCGAAGCCGCCCGCGATCAGGATCACCTTGTTCCACTTGTGCTGCCACATCACGATCGGATTGGCCTTCAGGTCCGGCGAGTTGGCGTACGTGCGGTCCATCTCTTCGTTCCGGTAGAAGATCCAGAAGATGTGCGCCCACCAGAAGCCGCGCTGGATGTTGTACGGATCCCAGTCCTTGTCCGCGTGCTTGTGATGCACGCGGTGCTGCGACGACCACTCGAGAATCGAGTTCTCCGCGGCCATCGCGCCGAAGAAGGCGAAGAACGCCTGCACGATGGGATGCGCCTCGTAGCTCTTGTGCGAGAAGAAGCGGTGGTACCCGGCGCAGATGGACATGCCCACCGCCAGGTACATCACGGCGGTGAGGATCGGCATCCAGAGACTGAAGCCGCGATACCAGGTGTACGCGGCCGTGCCGGCGATACCGATGACGGGAGTGAGGGTGAGGAACGCAATGTTCACCCAGTCTTTCTTCAACTGCTGAGCTTCGATGATTCCACCTCCAAGGCGATCTGACGCGCCTGACAACCGCGCGAATGGTTGCACTATTCGCGCCGTAAGTCTCGTCACAACATTGGAATATCGACTCCGCGCCCGCGCGCGACGTCGATCGCTTCCTCGTAGCCCGCGTCCGCATGCCGCATGACGCCGGTGCCGGGATCGGTGGTCAGCACGCGGCGCAGGCGCTCGGCCGCGGAGTCCGTTCCGTCCGCGACCACCACCATCCCCGCGTGCAGCGAGTAGCCGATGCCGACGCCGCCGCCGTGATGCACCGAAACCCAGGTCGCGCCCGCCGAAGTGTTGAGGAGGGCGTTGAGAATCGGCCAGTCCGCGATCGCGTCCGAGCCGTCTTTCATCGCCTCCGTCTCGCGATTCGGCGAGGCCACGCTGCCGGCATCGAGATGATCGCGGCCGATGACGATCGGCGCGCTGACCTTCTTTTCCGCCACCAGGCGATTGAAGAGCAGCCCGGCTTTGTCGCGCTCGCCGTAGCCGAGCCAGCAGATGCGCGCCGGCAGTCCCTGGAACGCGATCCGCTCGCTGGCGAGCTCGAGCCAGCGATGGAGCGACTTGTCGTTCGGGAAGGTCTTCCGTGCGAGCTCGTCGGTCTTCTTGATGTCGTTCGGGTTGCCCGAGAGAGCGACCCAACGGAAGGGGCCCTTCCCCTCGCAGAAGAGCGGGCGGATGTACGCCGGCACGAAGCCAGGGAACGCGAACGCGTCGTTCACG
>DATLBM010000139.1:0-6523 GCA_035526885.1 Thermoanaerobaculia bacterium
TGCCGCGCGACGAGAGCGCGGAAGGCGAGGGGGGCGACGATCCGCGCAAGGAGCTGGTCGATCGGCTGCTCGAGTACCAGCGCTTCAAGGCCGTCGCGGAGTCGTTCGCCGAGCTCGACGTCGTGCGCATGGGCATGTGGACGCGGCCGCGCGTCCCGCCGCCCGGCTCGGAAGAGCAGACCGACGTCGACATGACCGACGTGGGCCTGTTCGAGCTCATCGACGCTTTCCGCACCGCGCTCGTTCGCTACCGGCAGAATCACCCGCAGTCCATCGAGCTGCATCGCGTGGTGCACAAGGTCTCCGACAAGATGCGCGAGATCTATGCGAAGCTGGGCGAGAAAGGTCCGATCCGGCTGCAGTGGTTTCTGGAGGGGCGCGATCGCAACGAGTTGATCGCCGTCTTTCTGGGCATGCTGGAGTTGGTCAAACTGGGCGGCATCGCGCTGAAGCAGAGTCAGAACTTCGGCGAGATCCTCATGAACCGCACCGAAACGGAGATCACGGAAGAGACGTTCGCGCTCTTCGACAACAGTTGAAGTGATGAACGATCTCTCATCGCTCGTCGAGTACACGTCATGCCTATGGAACCGAATGAATTACGCGCTGCCCTCGAGGCCATCCTCTTTCTGAGCAGCGATCCCACGCGCGTCGACGATCTGGCCGAGTCGCTGGACGAGACCAAAGACGCAGTGACCGCGCAGTTGGAAGAGATCAAGCGCATCCTCGACGAGCACGTCGGCGGCTTCACGCTCGAGCAGGCTGCGGGCGGCTGGCGTCTGACCACGCGCGCCGAGCACGATCCCGTCCTCAAGAAGTATTTCGCCAAGAAAGGCGAGAACCGCTTGTCGCTCGCGGCCCTGGAGACGCTGGCCATCGTCGCGTACCGGCAGCCCATCACCGCGCCGGAGATCGGCGAGATCCGCGGCGTGAATTCGAGCAGCGCCATTCGCACGCTGCTGGAGCGGCGGATGATCCGCGTGGCCGGACGCAAGAACGTCGTGGGCAGTCCGTTTCTCTATCGCACCACCAAAGATTTTCTCGTGCACTTCGGACTGAACGACATCCGCGATCTGCCGCGCCTCGAGGAGTTCGGAGATCTCATCGGCGAGAACATCGGCGATGATCTCGTGGCCGCGATTCAGGCCTCGCCCGAGCACACCGGCGACGGCATCATCGAAGAGAGCGTCGACGAAACGGCCGCGGACGACACGCCGCTAGATGAAACGGCGGACGCCGTCGAAACGAACGGCACGACTTTCGAAGAACAACCGGCCATTGCCTCTGAGGAAAGTCAGTTAGAATCGAGCGCGGGCGGCGAAGCGAACGAAGAGTGATGCAACTCGAGCGACTGCAGAAGATCATCGCGCATGCCGGCTTCGCTTCGCGCCGCGAAGCCGAGACGATGATCCGGGAGGGGCGCGTGACGGTGAACGGCAAAGTCGTAACCGAGCTCGGAACGAAAGCCGATCCCGCGCGCGATCACGTCAAGGTCGACGGAAAGCTCATCACCAAACCGGAAGACCACCGCTACATCCTTCTCTACAAGCCGCGCGAGGTCATGACCACCGTCGATGACCCGCAGGGCCGGCGCACGGTCATCGATCTGATCAAGGGCGTGCGCGAGCGCATCTATCCCGTCGGCCGTCTGGACTTTCACTCCGAGGGTCTGATCCTGCTGACGAATGACGGCACGTTCGCGAATACGGTCGCGCATCCGAAGAACGGCTCCGTGAAGACGTATCACGTCAAGGTGCGCGGCGTCCCCGAGCAACGCATCGTCGAGAAGCTCGAGCGCGGCATCACCATCGAAGGCAAGCGCACACTCCCGTGCGAGATCTCGCGCATGAAGACCACCGGCAAAGGCGACGACGAAGGCAACTCCTGGTACGAGGTCAAGCTGCGCGAGGGACGCACGCGGCAGATCCGCAGGATGTTCCAGGCTGTGGGGCATCCGGTGTCGAAGCTGCGCCGCGTCGCCATCGGGCCGCTGTCCGATCCGCGGCTCACGCCCGGCGACTACCGCGAGCTGACGAGCAAGGAAGTGAAGATGCTCGCCACGATGCAGGAGCCCGCGAAGCCGAAGGCGCCGCGCCGCGCGCCGACCACTCGCGCGAGCGCCACTGCATCGAAGAAGAAATCCGCCGGCACGAAGAAGCCCGCGCGCAAGGCGCCCGCGAAGCGCGGCGCCGCACCGGCGAAGCGCACGGCCTCCCGCCGCGGACGCGGGTAGATGGCACTCATCGTCGCCATCGACGGCCCGTCCGGCGTCGGCAAATCCACGACCAGCAAGCTCGTGGCGCGCGCTCTCGACATCCCGCACATCGACACCGGCGCCATGTATCGCGCCATCGGACTGGCCGCCGTGCGCCGCGGCATCGACGTTCGCGATGCACACGCGCTCGAAGAGCTCGCGTCGCAGGCGTCGATCGAGTTCGTGCCCGGCACTCCGCCGCGCGTGCTCCTCGACGGCGAGGACATCACGGGACTGATCCGCACGCCCGAGATCAGCATGGCCGCCAGTCACGTCTCCGCGATCTCCGCCGTCCGCCGCATCCTCGTCCAACTCCAGCAGGACCTCGGCCGCCGCAATGGCGGCGTGCTCGAAGGCCGCGACATCGGGACGAAGGTTTTCCCGGAGACGCCGCACAAGTTTTTTCTGACAGCGCGTCCGGAAGTGCGCGCGCGACGCCGCTATGACGAGCTGATCGCAAAAGGGCAGGAGGCCGACTTCGATGCCGTCCTGACCGACGCCCTCCAGCGCGACCAACAGGACTCCACCCGCGCCGACTCACCCTTGTCTTTCGATGAGTCGTATACGGTGATCGACACCTCCGATCAAACCATTGACGAGGTCGTGGCCGCCATCGTCCGTGCGGTCCAGGCCAAAAGCTGAAAGCCAAAAGCCGAAAGGCAAAAGCTACCCATCATCAGCGTCGTACGAGCTCACGCCAACGCGGCCGGCGAACGTTATGCGCGCGCCCTTTCTTGACGGCACAAGACGCGACCGCTACACTCCCGATTTCGACGTGTATCAACAACTTAGAAGAAATTGAGGCTCGTCGGCATCGGCGTGTGTCCGATGAAGATTTTCGCAGGGGGTTCCCCAGTACATGGCGTCCAATGACGAGTCGAAGAAGCCCAACCAGCCGCGCCAGGCGGACTCCAACGGTCTGGAGAACCTCGGCATGGAGGAGCTTCTCGACCTCTACAGCAAACCGACGCTGACCGAGGGCGAGATCATCAAGGGCCGGGTCATCAAAGTGACCCCCTCCGACGTCGTGGTCGACATCGGCTACAAATCCGAAGGCCTTCTGCCCGTCAACGAAGTGACCGGCTACGACGGCGTCGTCAAAATCAAGCGCGGCGACGAGATCGAAGTCTTCATCGAGCGCCTCGAAGACTCCTCCGGTTACGTCTCATTGTCCCGCGAGAAAGCCGCGCGCATGCGCGTGTGGGACGACATCGAAGCAGCGTACAAAGCCGACCAGGCCATCGACGGACGCGTCGTCGACCGCGTCAAAGGCGGCCTGGCCGTCGACGTCGGCGGCATCAAAGCGTTCCTGCCCGGATCGCTGATCGACACCAAGCCCGTCAAGAATCTCGACGCCCTGCGCGGCCACGAGATGAAGTTCAAGATCGTCTCGTTCGACAAGAAGCGCAGCAACATCGTGCTCTCGCGCAAAGCCATCGTGGAAGTGGAGCACGTGGCCGCGAAAGCCGCGACGTTCGGCCGCCTCAAGGAAGGCGAGCTGACGCACGGCATCGTCAAGAACATCACCGACTACGGCGTCTTCGTCGACCTCGGCGGCGTCGACGGTCTGCTGCACATCACCGACATCTCCTGGGGCCGCGTCACGCATCCTTCCGAGTACTTCAACGTCGCCGATGAGATCGAAGTAGTCGTGCTGAAATTCGATCCCTCCGCCGAGCGCGTCTCGCTGGGCTACAAACAGAAATCGCCCGATCCGTGGTCCGACGTGCAGGAGCGCTATCCGCTCGGCAGCAAGGTGCGCGGCAAAGTCGTGTCGCTGACCGACTACGGTGCATTCGTCGAGCTCGAGGAAGGCGTGGAAGGACTGATTCACGTCAGCGAGATGTCGTGGACCAAGAAGATCCGCCATCCCGCCAAGCTGATGAACATCGGCGACGAGGTGGAAGCCGTCGTCGCGGACGTGAACATCGCCAACCGCCGCATCTCGCTTTCGCTGAAGGCGCTCGAACAGAATCCGTGGGACACGATCGCCGAGCGCTATCCGGTCGGCACCGTGATCGAAGGCCGCGTGCGCAACCTCACCGACTTCGGCGCGTTCGTCGAAGTCGAGGATGGCATCGACGGCTTGATTCACATCTCCGACATGTCGTGGCATCGCCGCCTCAAGCACCCGTCGGAAGTGCTGAAGAAGGGCGACACCGTGAAGGCGCGCGTGATCAACGTCGACGGCGACAACCAGCGCCTCTCGCTCTCCATCCGCGAGTTCCTGCCAAACGAGTGGGACACGTTCGCGAAGGGGCACAACGTCGGCGACGAAGTGGTGGGCGCGGTCTCGAAGATCACGGATTTCGGTCTCTTCATCCGTCTGGCCGACGGTGTGGAGGGACTGGCGCACATCTCCGAGGTGCAGCGCGATCAGCGGCAGAAACTGGACAAGACGTTCCAGATCGGCGAGGCGATCCGCGCGCGCATCATCAAGATCGACACGAACGAGCGGAAGATCGGATTGACTACGCGCGACGTCGAGCCGCTGACCGAGGAAGAGCGCAACGAGCACTCCACTCCGGCGCCGGCGGCCGAGCCTCCGCAGCCGCAGCAGAGCTGAGTCGACTATGTCCGAGCTCGAGCCGGGAAAAAGTGGAGAGGCGGGCTTCAACCCGCCGCCTTCCGCTGCTGACGGCGGGGTGAAGCCCGCCGCTCCACCAATTTGGAATCCGCCGCAGCCGCCGCGGCAGAAGTCGCGCGCGGGCATGTTCTTCGCCGGCGCGCTGAGCGGCTGCCTGCTCGTCTTCATCGGACTGTTCTTCATCGTCCTGATGGCCGTCGCCGGCAACGACGACGAGCCCGAGTTCTCGTTCGCCGCGGAGAAAGTGGCCATCGTGCCGATCGAAGGCGAGATCCTCGACGCGCGCGACACGCTCGAGCTCCTGCACAAGTACGCGCGCAACAACTCGGTCAAAGCGGTGGTCGTGCGCATCAACAGTCCCGGCGGTGCCATTGCGCCGTCGCAGGAGATCTACTCGGCGATCCGGAAGATCCGCGCGGATGGAAAGCCCGTCATCGCGTCGCTGGACAGCGTGGCCGCATCGGGCGGCTACTACATCGCCTCCGCGTGCGATCCGATCGTCGCCAACTCCGGCACGATCACCGGCTCGATCGGCGTGATCCTGCAATGGTTCGACATGAAAGAGCTGGTGTCGTGGGCCAAGCTCAAGCCGAACACGATCACCAGCGGCGCGATGAAAGACGCCGGCTCGCCGTATCGCGAGCTCACGGAAGCGGAGCGCGCGTATTTCCAGGGCATCGTCACGCAGCTGCACACGCAGTTCGTGCGCGACGTGGCCGCCGGCCGCAAGGACAAGATCAAAATTGAGGAAGTGGCCCGCATCGCAGACGGCCGCATCTTCACCGGCGAGCAGGCTCTGGGCCTGAAGCTCGTGGACCGCATCGGCACGATCGATGACGCCGTGCGCGCCGCGGGAGCGGCGGGCGGCATCAAAGGCGAGCCTGCGCGCGTGTGGCCGCGGCGCCGTGAGGCCGGTCTGCTCGATCTGCTGACCGAGAACAAAGCCAGCTCGCTGCTCGAGCGCGTCGTCAACCGGCGCGTACCGCAGTTCTTATTTCGGTGGTGACGAGGAGGGTACTTTGGTGGACGAACACGATCACGATGAGCTCGAGCTCGATCACGAAGATGAGCACGATCACGAAGACGACGGCATGGAAGACGTCGCCGCCGGCGTGATGACCAAGGCCGAGCTGGTGGACGAGGTCGCGCGCGTCGTACAGCTCACCAAGAAACAGGCCGAGACGATCGTCAACATCGTCTTCGACTCCATCGTCGACTCGCTCCGAGCCGGCCAGAAGATCGAGCTTCGCGGCTTCGGCAGCTTCCGCCTGCGCAGCCGCAAATCGCGCACCGGACGCAATCCCAAGACCGGCGAGAAAGTGGAAGTGCCGTCCAAGAAGATCCCGTACTTCAAGCCCGGCAAGGAGCTGAAGGAGCTGATCAACAAGGCCCTGGCCGAGGCGGACGCCGCGGAGGCTGCAAGCGCGGGTGAATGACGTCCTCTTCACGCCCTGGAGATTCTCGTACTTGACCTCCCCCAAAGGCGATCAGCCCACGGGCTGCATCTTCTGCATCGCCGCCGCGTCGGACGACGTCCGCGCGACGCTCACGCTGTTCCGCTCCGCCCAGGCCGTGGTGATGCTGAACCGCTATCCGTACACGAACGGACACCTGATGATCGCGCCCGTCGCGCACGAGGCGCGGCTGTTCGATTCCGCGGATGAGTCGCTGAAGGCGCTCAT
>DATLBM010000140.1:0-3181 GCA_035526885.1 Thermoanaerobaculia bacterium
CAGTTCCTTGGCGATGGCTTTCAGACCGCGAGAGATCTGCGAGATCTCCTGCTGCCGCGACTCCACCTTGCCTTTGACCGACATGAGCTGGAGGTAGTCGACCATGATCATGTCCAGGCCGGCCTCCATCTTCAGGCGACGGGCTTTGGCGCGCATTTCCAGCGGGTCCATGCCTGCCGTGTCGTCGATGTAGATCTTCCCCTTGGCCAGACGCGATGCGGCGTCCGCGAGATCGCGCCAGTTGCGTTCCGACAACATGCCCGAGCGAATGAGATGGTTCGAAACGCCGGATTCCGACGAAAGAATGCGCAGGCCGATCTGCTCTGTCGACATTTCGAGCGAGAACACGCCCACGCCGTAGAGCCGGTCGCCGCCGTTGCGCGGCAGTCCGTCCTTGCCCGGCAGCGCAATCGATTCGGCGATGTTCATCATGAACGACGTCTTTCCCATCGACGGGCGCGCCGCGAGGATGATCAGGTCCTGCGGCTGAAAGCCGGAGGTCATCTCGTTGAAGCGGTCGTAACCGGTCGGCAGACCGGTGACCAGGCGGCCGGCGTTCGCATGCATCTGCTCGATGGCGCCCATGTTCCCGCGCGTGATGGTGCCGAGGGAGACGAAGCCTTTCTCGGTGGAGCCTTCGGCGATTTCGTAGAGTGATTTCTCGGCGATGGTGAGCACGTCGCCCGGCTCGCTGGGCGCGTCCAGCGCGGCGCGCATGACGCTGTTGCCCATGACGATGAGGCGGCGCAGCATCGACTTCTCTTTGACGATCTGCGCGTAACGCTCGACGTTGGCGACGTCCGGCACCATATCCAGCAGCGAGGAGATGTAGGCGACGCCACCGACCTGATCGAGCTGTGCGTGCTTGGCCAGTTCTTCCTTCAGCGTGAGCGGCTCGATGTCGCGGCTCTGCTCGGCCATGCGGCGCATCGTGGCGAAGATGGTGCGATGCGCGTCCTTGAAGAAATCGTCGGTATCGATGGTTCCGATGACCCGGTAGAAGGCGTGATTGTTGATGAGGATGGCGCCCAGAACGGCGCGCTCCGCGTCGGGAGACTGCGGCATGGGCCGGTCGAGAGCGACATCGAGTTGTGCGACCGTCATGGAACGATGGACGGCAGTCTACGCATGGTTGAGCGTCGGAATTCCGCGTCCTTAACTTTTCCACAACATGTGCGCCATGAGCGCACGCGGAGGACGGCTGCTGTGGAAAAACGAAGAAATGTCTTTTCTACTTCTACCGATCGTAGAGCTCGCCGCCGTCCGGAATGTCCCTCCGCCGGAACCTTGTTCGTTTCTCCGCGTCACACCACTTCGAGAACCCGATGAAACGAACCCTGCTCGCGTTTGCTCTTGCTGCCGCCGCTCTTCCGACGTTTGCCCAGACCGATGCCGACAAGCTGGTCGCGCGGGTGAACGGGAAAGAGATCACGAATCGCGAACTCGACGCGCAGTGGGAGCGCGTCGCGCCCAAGTACCAGGAGCAGTACCTGAAGATGGGCGGGAAGAAGGTCTTCCTCGACAACTACGTCGCCAAGTATCTGCTGGTGCAGGAGGCGGTACGCAGCGGGTTCGCGGCGAAGATCAACGCCCCCAAGGAGCTCGATGCCGCCGCGGAGTCGGCGCTCTTCGACCGCTACGTGCGCGAGGTGCTGGCCGCGCCGCTCATCACCGAAGAGATGATGCGCGACGCCTACACGCAGCACAGCGATCAGTTCCGCGTTCCCGAGCAGGCCAGCCTGCGCATCATTCGCGCGCTGAAGGGTGAGAATCCCGAGGGGGCGCGCGACAGGGTGGCGCAGGCGATGGTGGAGATCTTCTCCGCGCGTGCCGACATCGCCAAGAGCGTCCCCGCCGGCAAGGCCCTGGACGCGCTGGCGGTGGAGTTCTCGAAAGTGGCCGAGCGCACGTCTGATCATGAGTCCGCGAAGGAAGGCGGGATCATGGGCTGGGTGGCGCTGCGCACCCTCGATCCGCGCATCGCCGGCGCCGCGCGCTCGATGAAGAAGGGCACTATCAGCGGCGTGCTGGAGTCGGCGGACGCGTACCAGATCATCCTCGTCGACGATTACCGCGGCGCGGACGTCGAGTCGTACGACGCCGCGAAGGACGCGCTGCGCGAGTTCGTCCTCGCGCGCCAGTCGCAGCACGTGATCGCCGCGGTGCAGAAGAAGACCGCCGAGTTGCGCGCGTCCGGTAAAGTGGAGCTGTTCCCCGAGAACGTCCGCTAGCCGTAGAAGACCACCCAGACCGCGAGGTCGTCGGTGAAGTCTTCGAAGCGATGGACGACGCCCGTGGCGACGTAGAGCAGGTCGCCGGGAGCGAAGGCGTCGCGGCGATCGCCGTGCACGAACGTACCGCTGCCGCTGACGACGACGTAGATCTCGTCGCGCGTGTGCGGCTGCTGCGGATCGTGCTCCCGCGGCGCGTACAGCTTGACGGTGAGTGCGCCTCGCTCGAACGCCAGGACGGAGCGCGCGCCGTCAGGACCGGGGAGTCGCGCCAGCCATTCGGCTGGCGCGAGTAGGAACGACGAGCTCACGGCAAAACTTCGACGTCCGGATCGTTTTCGACGCCGTTCGCGATGATCGTGTACTTGTACCGCTTGACGTCGGCGAAGGTGCCGGAGGTTACGCGCGTTTCGCTGCCCACGTTCGTCTTCTGAACGTCGCCGTAGCCGGTGATGCGGATGTCGAAATCGAAGTCGGCCTGCCAGCGCACTTTCTGATTGTTTTTCTTGATGGAGACGGGATCCTGATCGGGAACGGGCAGACCGCTGCCGTTGACCGTGACGCGTACGACCTTTTCACTCTGCATGGTGAAGCTCCTCTCGGTTAGTGCGGCGTGGACCGAGACGCCGCGATGATGCCTTGCAGCCTACCGTTTTTTTGCAGGTTGGCAAATTCCGGATCGTGCAAAGCGTCATCGGAGTTGTAACCAAGACGGAAAGCCTGCTCCAAGCGGGTCACGGCCTCGTCGTCATCGCCGGCGATGTTGGCGATCACGGCAGCCTCGTAAGCTGCAGCAGCGTATTTCGGCTCGAGCTCGAGCGCGCGGATGATGGCGGCCCGCGCTTCACGCGTGCGGCCGATTTTTGCTAGAGAGGTCGCTCGCGAGAGATGCGCGCGTGCGTTGGTGGGATCGATGTGAATCGCCTCGTCGCATAAATCGATCGCGCGCT
>DATLBM010000141.1:0-2292 GCA_035526885.1 Thermoanaerobaculia bacterium
CGAAGACCAGCGTCTTCACGAGCTGCGCCGTCGGCTTGTGGAGGAAGCGGCCCACGTCGTCGATGGTCTGCGTGCCGGGAGTGTGCAGCTCCGCGATGGCCTCCGAGGGCGCGGGCTCCACTTCATCGTCGAAGAACTTCGTGGTGGCCTTCTCGACGTTCGCGCCGTAGCGGCAGTTCGGACACGAAACCACGGCGTCCTCGCCCGACTGTGCGAGCACCATGAACTCGTGCGAGGCCGACCCGCCGATGTTGCCGGTATCGGCTTCGACGGGTACGTGGTCTAACGCACAGCGATGAAAGATTCGTGTGTAGGCGTCGCGCATGGCGTCGTAGGCCTCGTCGAGCGACTCGCGCGAGGCGTGGAACGAGTACGCGTCCTTCATGATGAACTCGCGGCCGCGCATGAGGCCGAAGCGCGGGCGTACCTCATCGCGGAACTTCGTCTGAATCTGGTAGAGATTCACGGGGAGCTGACGGTAGCTGTTGACGGAGTCGCGAACGGTCTCCGTGATCACTTCCTCGTGCGTCGGGCCGAAGACGAAATCGCGGTCATGGCGGTCCTTGATGCGCAGCAGCTCCTTCCCGTACTTCTGCCAGCGGCCGGACTCCATCCACAGCTCGGCGGGCTGAATGGCGGGCATGAGCAGCTCCGTCGAGCCGGCCTTCGTCATCTCCTGGCGAACGATGTTCTCGAGCTTCTGCACCGAGCGCAGGCCGAGGGGGAGATACGTGTAGATGCCGGCCGCGACTTTGCGGATCATGCCGGCGCGCATCATCAGTTTCTGCGAAATGACGTCCGCATCCGCGGGAACTTCGCGGAGCGTGGAAATGAAGTAACGGGACCAGCGCATAAGGCGGCGGATTGTAGCAACGGTTGGCGGTTGGCGGTTGGCAGTTGGCGGTTCGTGCAAACTTGCTCCGCGCCTGTGTTTCCGGTCTCGCGCCAACCGCCAACCGACAACCGGCAACCGGTTGTGTTATGAGGAGCGGAACATTGCGCGTGAAAGACGACAAACTCCTGGTGTTCGAGCGGCCGCCCGTGTCGCGGATCATCTCGACGGCGGCGGTGTTCGGCTCGGCGGCGATTTTCTTCATGTACCTGGCCGAGCATCCGACGGATTACAGCCTCCTGCCGATGCTCGGACTGATCCTGCTTTTCCTGGGCACGGTGGTGGCGATGGTTCTCCAGTACGGAGATCACATCTACTTCAGTGAGACCGGCGTGAAGTACGAGAACCGGCTGCTGACGTGGTTCGGCCGGCACGGGCACTGGATGCGCTGGGAAGACATCGTGGAAGTGCGCGAGGTCAAGCAGAAGATCCTGATCCTGTTGTCGCGCGACGGGCGGCGCATGCTGGTCGACGCGATTCTTGGCTATGCGATTGCACGCGCCGAGATCCTCAGGCGCGCTCCTCAGGCGATCAAGTCGGGGACCCTGGCCCGAGACGATTCTTGACGCGTAAGAAAACGTACTTCCTCATCGCCGGCGCCGCCGCCGTTGCGCTCATTGCGATTCTGGCCGTCGTTCTGATCCGGCAGCGCGTGCAGCGGCATCGCGTGTTCCGCCCCTCCGCCGGCGAGGTGAAGCCGCAGCCGCCGCGCGGCATCCCGCCGCTTGAGCAGTGGACCGCCACCTTTCAACAGCTCGACGGCGAAGAGCTGGCGAGCCTCCTCGCCGCAATCGAAGCGAAGCATCCCGATCTCTACAGGAAATACTCGCTCGCGTACCTGCACGCGCGGGCGCTGATCGAAGCAAACGACGACGCGGAGGCGGCGCGGCGGCTGGAGCCGTTTCTCGCGAAAGGGCAGCCGTTCCGCGACCGCGCGCTGTATCACCGCGCGTCGATCGCCGAGGGCGCGGAGGCCAGCCGCTATCGCAACGCGTTGATCTTCGAGCAACCGGACTCGATGTATCGCGACGAGGCCATCGACGACGAGCTGGAGTTTCTGAGCGGAAAGCCGCAGGAGCTGATCGCGTTCGCGGAGAAGATCGCGCCGTCCGCGCCGACGGAGCGGCGCCGCGAGATCAGCGCGCGCATCGTCGAGGCCACGGGCTCGCTCGATCGCGGACTGGCGGTATTGAAAGGCGGCACCAGCGACGATGCGGCGGATCGCGTCACGCGCGCGCTGGACAAACCGGCCATCACACAGCGGCTTTCGCTCGAACAACTGGAGCTGTTCGGCGAGACGTTTCAAGGGCACCGGCATTACGACCGCGCCATCGCGTATCTGCAATTGGCGATCAAGAAAAACGTGGCGACGGGCTTCAGCCCGTCGCAGTCTCAAACAT
>DATLBM010000142.1:0-18256 GCA_035526885.1 Thermoanaerobaculia bacterium
GTCACCGGCCCCACCGGCTCGGGCAAGACCACCACGCTCTACGCCGCGCTCTCGGAGATCCAGTCGCCGGAAGACAAGATCATCACCATCGAGGATCCGGTCGAGTACCAGCTGCGCGGCATCACGCAGATCCCCGTCAACGAGAAAAAGGGCCTCACCTTCGCGCGCGGCCTGCGCTCGATCCTCCGTCACGACCCCGACAAGATCATGGTCGGCGAGATCCGCGACGAGGAGACCGCGCAGATCGCCGTGCAGTCCGCGCTCACGGGCCACCTCGTCTTCACCACCGTGCACGCGAACAACGTCGTCGACGTTCTGGGCCGCTTCCTGAACATGAAGGTCGACCTCTACAACTTCGTCTCCGCGCTGAACTGCGTGCTCGCGCAGCGCCTGGTGCGCAAGATCTGCGAGTTCTGCAGGCGCGAGACGACGTACACCGAGAAGATGCTGGTCGACTCGGGACTGGAGCCCTCGCAGTTCCGCGGCCGCACCTTCTACGAGGGCGCGGGCTGTCTGGAATGCAACGGCACCGGCTTCCACGGACGTGCCGCGATCTCGGAACTTCTCGACCTCTCGGATCGTATTCGAACCATGATCCTGGACCGGCGCCCCGCCTCCGAAATCAAGAAGGCCGCACACGAGGAAGGCATGACCTTCCTGCGTGAGTCGGCGCTGCTCAAGGTCGTGCAGGGACAGACCACGCTGCGCGAGATCAACAAGGTGACGTTCGTTGAGTAGGCGACGTGTCATCCTGAGCCGCGTAGACGGCGAAGGACCTTCCACCACGGCAAGGAGAAGATCCTGCGCTGTCTACGCAGCTCAGGATGACACGCTGATCCATGTCTAGATCCTTTCCTCCGGACGTCCTCGTCCTCGACAGCCACTCGCTCGTGCACGCGCGCTTCTCGCGCGGCAAGGGGCAGAATCCCCGCATCGTGACTGCGAAGTCGTATCGGATTCCCGAAGGCACCTTCACCACTGCGCCGGTTTCGCCGGTGCTGGCCGACGGTGCCGCCCTCACCGAGACGCTGCGGCGCATGAAGATGGAGACGGGACGCTGGGACAAGGTCTCGCTGCTCCTGCCCGACGCGTGGTTCCGCATGAACATCGTCGAGCTGCCGTCGCTGCCGGAGAAGGATGCCGACGCGACGGAGGTCGTGCGCTGGAGCCTCAAGCGCACGCTTCCCATTCCGCCCGAGCAGCTGCGCGTCACGTACACCGTGCTCTCGCGCGGGGCGGAAACCGCCAGGGTCCTCGTGCTCAGCGCGATGGAATCGACGCTCAGTGCGATCGAGAAAGTGTTCGCCGCGTCGGGACTGGAAGTCGTGCTCATCGAGCCGGTCGGTCTGAACATCTGGAACGCCATCGCCGTGCACGAGAACGACGGCGCGGGCGACCGCATCTTCTTCCATCTGCGCGACACCGATTTCACGACCGCGGTCTTCCGCGGATCGCAGCCGCTTTTTCTCCGCTCGCGCAATCTGAGCGCGGAGCGCACGCTCGATCAGGAGATCCGCCTTTCGGCGACGTATCTCCGCGATGCCCTGAACGTGGAGTCGTACTCGCATTGCTACGTGGCCGGGCAGCATGGCGCCGACGTGCAGTCGACGCTGGCCGAGGAGTTCAACACGCAGGTGCGCAACGTATCCCTACGGGACTTCGCCGATGACATTCCCGGCGGAGCGTCCGGCCTCGAGGCCGAGCTCACCGCCTGCACAGGAGTGTTCACCGGGTGAAGCCGCTCCATCTCAACCTCGCCGCGCGGCCGTACCGCGACTATCGTCCCGTCTACGCGGCCGTGGTCGTGCTGTCGCTGCTCACGGCCTTCCTGATGCTGCAGAACATCGACACGTACTACCGCTACGTGCACGAGACGCAGGCCACGCGCGCGAAGATCGCGCAGGTCGAAGAACAGACGCGCGTCGAAACGGAGAAGGAAGAACTGGCCAGGAACCGGCTGAAAGGTTTGGACCTGGCCCGCCTCGACGAACAGACGCGCTTCATCAACGCCAAGCTCGCCGAGCGCGCGTTCTCGTGGAGCAAGCTGCTCGACGGGCTGGAGTCGATCCTCGCCGATGACGTGCGCCTGATGACCGTCACGCCGGGCTTCAGCGAGGACGGACGCATTCAGCTCGCGCTGAACTTCCAGTCCAAGTCGGCCGACGGAATGCTCACCACCATCAACCGCATGAACTCCGATCCGCACTTCCAGGACGCGTTCCCGTCCTCCGAGTCCGTGGACGACGCCGGCATCTACACGTTCGACCTCAGCGCGAAGTACCTGCCCGGCGCGGTGAGGGAAACCAGCATCGAGCCCGTGTCGGGGGTGGCCCGATGATCTGGCGCGAGAAGCGAATCCTGCTCTCCATCCTGGGGTTGCTGCTCCTCGGCAACATCGTCTTCTTCCTCACCTACCGCGTGCAGTACCAGTCCCGTCTCGACGAGATGGACGAGCGCCTGGCGCAGGCGCAGGGACAGCTCGACAAGACCAAACGCCAGCGCGCGGATGCCGAGATGTCGCTGGCCGCGTATCGCAAGGTCGAGCGCGACGTGCAGCTCGTGTATGACGAGACGTGGTCGACGCAGCCCAAGCGCCTGACCGCGATGATCGGGGAAGTGAAACGCCTGGCCATCGCCAGCAACGCCGTGCCGCGCACGTTGTCGTTCGGGACGGCCAAGGCCGAGGACAAGACGAGCAGCACGCGCCGCCTGCAGGGAATCGGTGCGCGTGAAGTGAGCATCTCCTTCTCCGTGCAGGCCACGTACGAGCAGGTGCGGCGGATGATCAATCTGCTGGAGCTCTCCAATCAGTTCGTGATCATCGACCAGATCGCGCTGAGCGAGGCCGATCCGACCAAGTTGACGCTGACCCTGAGAATCAAGACCCTGTTCCGCGACGAGCCCGCGCCCGCCGGCGGCAATACGCTGTGATGACTTCGATGAACTGGAAAACCCTGATCACCGTGGGACTGGTCCTCGTGGCCGTGTTCGCGATCTACACCGCGTTCGCGGCGCCGGACACGCCCGAGCCCTCGAGCGCGGTGACGGCGACGCCGGCACACAACGCCGCGCGCACCGCCATGGCCGCTCCTCCGGGAGTGCAGCCGGTGCGTCTCGATCTGCTCGACGCGGTGAGCGGCAGCTATTCGAGCAACCGCAATCTCTTCGCGTACAAGGAGCCGCCTCCTCCTCCGCCGCCGCCTCCTCCGCCGCCCGTGGCGCCTCCGCCCGATCAGGACAAGGACGGCGTGCCCGACTTCCGCGACAACTGCGTGAGCGTGGCCAATCCCGACCAGCGCGACATCGACAACGACGGCATCGGCACGCAGTGCGACGAGCCGGAGGTTCCGCCTCCGCCTCCGCCGCCCACGCCGCCGCCGTTCACGTACAAATTCATCGGGACGTTCGGACGTCCACAGAGTCCCATCGCCACGTTCACGCGCGACGGTGAGATCGTCAACGCGCGCGTCGGCGACGTCATCGAAGGGAAGTTCATTCTTCGCCGCATCGGCATCGAGTCGGCGGAGATCGGGTTCGTCGGATTCCCGCCCGACCAAACGCAGCGCGTACCGCTCGGCCAGTGACGTTTCACCAGCCCGGCCGTCACATCGCAGTCAGGACTTTTGATCAATGAAAAGACTCGAGACCCTCTTCGCAGCACTTCTGATCGCGCTCACGCTGGCGTCGTGCGCGAGCTATCACTCGTACCACGCCGCGCAGAAAGCGGAGCTGGAAAAAGACTGGGACGCCGCGGTGGTGAACTACGAGAAGGCGCTCGAGATCGATCCTGACAACCGCCAGTACAAAGTGGCGTACGACCGCGTACGCCGCGAGGCCTCGCGCGCGCACTTCGAAAAGGGCAAGATCTTTTTCGCCGAGGCGCAGAAGACCAGGAACCCCGGGGAGCAGTTGCGGCTGGCGTCCATGGCCGCCACCGAGCTGCAGCTCACCGTCAAGCTGGACACCACCAACCAGTACGCCGCGGTCGAGATGACCAAGGCCTTCCAGATGATCCAGGACATCCAGCGCGCATCCTCCGAGCAGACTTCGGTCGACGAGATCAAGCGCCGCGCGCAGTCGCACATCACCAAGGCCCAGCCGCCGGAGCTCAACCCGGCCTCGAACGAGCCCATCTCGCTGAACTTCTCCCGCGAGACTCCGATCAAAGACATCTACCGCGCCCTCGGCAACGCCTTCGGCATCAACGTGCTCTTCGATCAGGCCGTGAAGGACGACCGCATCAGCATCGAGCTGCGCGACGTCACCGCCCAGGCCGCGCTCGAGCGCGTCATGCAGGCCGGCAATCACTTCTACAAGATCCTCGACGAGAAGACGATCATCGTCGTCCCCGACAACCCGCAGGCGCGCCGCGACTACGAGGACCTCGTCATCCGCACCTTCTATCTCTCGAACGGCGACGCCGAGCAGGTCACCAACGTCGTGCGCACGATGATCGAGGCGCGCAACGTCTTCCCGCTCAAGGCCCTCAACGCCATCACCATCCGCGACACCGCGGACAAGGTGCGCATCGCCGAGAAGATCATCCAGGCCAACGACAAGGCCAAGGCGGAAGTGGTCGTCCAGGTGGAGCTCGTGCAGCTCGACCTGAACCGCATCCGCGAGATCGGTCTGGCCATCTCCGGCTTCCCCACCGGCAAGTCCGGAGAGCAGAGCTCGTCCGCCATCGCGCAGATTCCCGACTTCACCGGCGGCTCGCTGGAGAAGATCCGCCAGGCCGCGGGCAGCCTCGACGCGCTGCGCAACAACGTGAACTTCACCATCCCCACCGCGACGTACTCGCTGCTCAAGACGTACGGCAACAGCGAGCTGCTGGCCAATCCGGAGCTGCGCATCAGCGAAGGCGAAAAGGCCACGCTGCACATCGGCCAGCGCATCCCGGTTCCGGTCACGACCATCTCGGGCTACAACCCGGGCTCGACCACCGGCGGCACGAACAACACCAACCTCACCGTTCCGTACACGTCGTTCCAATACCAGGACGTCGGCATCAAGGTGGCCATGGAGCCGCGCGTGCACCACAACCGCGAGGTCACGCTCAAGCTCACCGTGGAAGTGTCGAACCAGGGCACGCCGGTGACGTTCGCCGGCCAGGAGCAGCCGACGTTCGCCACGCGCACCATCGAGTCGACGATCCGCCTCAAGGACGGCGAGACGAACTTCCTGGCGGGTCTCATCCAGTCGAACAAGATCAAGTCCGCCACCAAGACTCCCATCCTCGGCGACATCCCTCTGATCGGACGCCTCTTCACCAACGAGAGCCGCGACGAGACGCGCACGGATCTCGTGCTGACCATGACCCCGCACATCGTGCGCATCCCGGACATCACCGAAGAAGACGTGGCGCCGATGTGGGTGGGCACGGGCAACAACCTCACCTTCCGCGGCGTGTCGCCGCGCATCGAGTCGCAGGTCGGCGCGGACCCGTTCCAGGGCCGCGATCCGAACGCCGGACGCGCCACTCTGGGCGATGAGCCGGGAAACTACATGAGCGCCCCGGAGGAGATGTCCACTCCGCAGCAGCCGGCCACACCGCCGCAGGGCAGCGCGCCGACGGATCCGTTCCGGCGTCCGACCACGCCGCCGCCCAATCCGCAGAATCCGCCGGAGGTGCAGCAGAATCCGCCGGACCAGTTCAGCTCCATGAAGGCGGAGCCGGAAGCGGCGCCGCTGAGCCTCGTGCCGCGCATGGGACCGCAGCCCTCGACGATCTCGCTCAAGCCGGGCGAGTCGAGGATGTGGAACGTGGTGGGGATGGATCTCGACGGCCTGACCACGAATGAGCTGGTGCTGCACTTCAACCCGCGCGGGATGGACGTCACGGACGTCTCGATCGGCAACGCCGTGATCGTCGATCCGGCGCTGCCGCCGATCGTCACGGTCGACCGCAACAACGGCACGATCCGCGTGAAGTCGTCGAACGGCAAGCCGCTGGAGTTCGCGGGCGGCGGCGAAGTGCTGATCATGCGCGTGCACGGCGGCGCCTCGGGCGACACGTTCCTGGTGATCCAAAACCCCGAGTTCTCGCGCGACGGACAGACCATCGCCGCGGCCGTTGCCGGCGGGCGGGCCAGGGTGCAGTAATGGCTGCGCCATTGTTGCTGGTTGCCGGTTGCTGGGTGCGGGTCAGAGACCGTGTCTCTGGCCATGCCTCACAACGAACCGGCAACGGGCAACCGGCAACCCGCGCGCGGCACGCGCGTGGTTTTTCGATCGCGGAGCTGGTCACGGTCTGCGCGATCATCGCCATCCTCGCGGCCATCGCTCTGCCCGTGGCGCGCTTCGGCCTGCGGCGGCAGAAAGAAGTCGAGCTTCGCGACCGGCTGCGCAAGATCACCGAAGCCATCGACCGCTATCACGACCTCATGCTGATGGGACAGATGAATCCCGGCCAGCAGCAACAGCAGCCCGGCCAGGTCCCCACCGTCCGCCCCGCGCAGATGGAAGCCCTCGGCGCGGACGGCTATCCGAAGAACTTCGAAGAGCTGCTCAAGGGCGTGAAGATGTCGGACGGCAACACCGTGCGATTGCTCCGCGAGCGCGACCTCATCGATCCCATGACCGGACGCAAGGAATGGATCGTCACGTCCACCAAGGACGATCCCGACAGCGCGTTCGAGAACAAGTGCGAGCTCGGCGGCTCCTGCAGCGCCGACAACCTCTTCGAGGTGCACTCGACGTCGACGGCCATGTCGCTCGACGGAAAGACGCGGTACAACGAGTGGTAACGAGCAGTGATGAGTGATGAGTGATGAGTGATGAATAGGACAAATCCATGAACATCGCACCCCAGATCCGTCGTACTCATCACTCATCACTCATCACTCATCACTCCCAAAGGGGCTTCTCGCTCATCGAGCTGATCGTGGTCGTCACGATCATCGGCATCCTGGCCGGCATCGCGCTGATCAACGTGCGCACCGCCCAGACCAAGGCCCGCGAGGCGGCGCTCAAGGACAATCTCTTCCAGATGCGCAAGGCCATCGACAACTTCTACGCCGACAAGCAGCGCTACCCGGCCACCCTCGAAGAGCTCGTGCCGAACTACATCCGCAGCATCCCCAGGGATCCCATCACCATGCAGGCCGACTGGGAACCGGTCATGGACGATCCGCTCAGTCTCGATGGCGAGATGTCCTCCGAAACCGATCCGAACGCGATGACCCAGCCCGGCGTCATCGACGTGAAGAGCCGCGCCGAGGGACAGACACTGGACAACATTCCGTATGGCGAGCTCTGAAAAGAGTTGGCGGTTGGCGGTTGGCGGTTGGCGGTGGACCCACTCCCATGCGCGACTGAGCCGGCTTGCCGCGTGGCTGCGCGGTGGTCTCCCGCCAACCGCCAACCGCCAACCGCCAACCGGGGAAGCCGGCTACACGCTGGCCGCGCTGCTGGTGCTGATCACCATCATCACCATCGTCATCGCCTACACCGTCCCCGAGCAGTGGTCCATGATCATGCGCCGCGAGCGCGAGCGCCAGACCATCTTCCTGATGAAGCAGTTCGCGCGCGGCATCGCCAACTGGGAGCGCAAGCACCAGAGCCTTCCCGTCAGTCTCGAGCAACTCCAGAAAGCGCGCGACCCGCGAATGCTGCGCGGACCCGAGAAGCTCATCTGCCCGCTCACGGGCCGCGAGGATGACTGGATCAGGGTTCCGCCGAACGCCATCGAGGCACAGCCCGGCGGCGGCGCGATCCCTCCCGGCGGACAGCCCGGCGTCGGCGTGGGACGTCCGCCCGGACAACAACAACAGCAGGCCGGCAACATGACGCCGAGCAAGCTCAATCCCGAGGCTTCGCCGAAAGATTACGTCGGCCCGTTCGTGGCCGTGCGCCCGAATGCGAAGGGCAAGAGCATGATCGCGCTCAAAGGTGCCGAGGATTACAGCCAGTGGGTGTACACGCTGCAGGACCTGAAGAATGAGATCCAGATGCAGCAGTTGGCTTTGTCCGTGCCGAAGTGAATGTAGGACAGGCTTCAGCCTGTCCCCCGGTACAATCCGCCGCGCATGAAGCGCCCCACCGTCGACATCCAGAGAACCGTCCTCCCCTCGGGCCTCACGGTCCTCGTCGAAACGCTCCCCTACGTCCGCTCCGTCGCACTCGGCTACTACCTGCGCACCGGCTCGGCGGTGGAGTCGGAAGAGCACGGCGGTGCATCGCACTTTCTCGAGCATCTCGTTTTCAAAGGCACCAAGCATCGCTCCACCGCCGAAATCGCCAAAGTCATCGACATCCTCGGCGGCGACGTCGACGCCTTCACCGGCAAGGAGTACACGTCGTTCTACGCGCACGTGCTCGACGAGCAGCTGCCCACGGCGATGGAGCTGCTGACGGACATCGTCACGTCGCCGCGCTTCGACGTGGACGACGTGGAGATGGAGCGCGGCGTCATCCTCGAAGAGATCAAGATGGTCGAGGACACGCCGGACGATCTCGTCCACGAGATCTTCGTCACGGCGTTCTGGCCCGACCATCCCCTGGGCCGCCCGATCCTGGGCACCGAGGAAACGATCGCGCGCATCCAGCGCGCGAAGATCGTCGAGCACTACGAGGAGACGTTCCAGCCATCGAACGTGATCTTCGCGGCGTCGGGCAACGTGAAGCCGGAGGATCTTCTGCCGTTCCTGGAGAAGCATTTCCCGCCCACGTCGCGCGCGCCGTTCCGCCGCGAATGGGGTCCGCCCACGCCGAACCAGCACGTGATCATCCGCGAGAAGCGCGAGCTGGAACAGGTCCACCTCTGCCTCGGCGCCCGCGGCTATCCGCAACAGGTCGAGGAGCGCTACTCCGCGGCACTCCTCAACGCGATTCTCGGCGGAGGCATGTCCTCGCGCCTCTTCCAGCGCGTGCGCGAACAGGAAGGACTCGTCTACGCGATCGCGTCGTACCACAACGGCTACCTGCACGGCGGATACGAAGCCGTCTACGCCGCGTGCGCGCCGAAGAACGTACGCCGCGTCCTCGAGTCGACGCTGGCGGAGATGCGCAAGTTCCGCAACGAAGGCGCCACCCCCGAGGAGCTCGCGGACGCGAAGCTCCACCTCAAAGGCTCGATCCTGTTGTCACTGGAGTCGACGACCAGCCGCATGTCCGGCATCGCGCGCCAGGAGTATTACTTCGGCCGCCAATACACCCCGGACGAGATCATCGAGCACATCGACCGCGTCACCCTCGACGACATCCAGGCCGCCGCACGCATGATGGTGGACCCGGAGTCGCTGTCGCTGACGATGCTGGGGAACGTGAAGGACCCGGGGATCACGGCCGAGTACTTGCGGGACGCGGTGGCGTGAGCCTCACTTCCGCAGCGCGGCCCGCATCTTCCGCACCGCGTCGGTCTGCGTCTCGCAATCGAGAAACTCACCGATGAAGGCCGGCGAGAGGCCGGGGATGACCTCGCTCTGGGGAATCTCCACGTAGGCGCCGCCGCGAAGCGCGTAGGCTTTGAGATCGTTCTTCTTCCAGATCCAGACCTCTCGGACTCCGAGACCGCGATAGACCTCCAGCTTGTCGATTCCACCGTGAGTCCAGAGCACTTCGACAGCCAGGTCGGGAGACTCTTTCGCCGCGCCCACCGCGTAGCACTCATCGGGCTCGATCCCGCGCAGCTTCGGAGCGTTGCGCATGGTGAGAGATCCGTAACCCTCGAAAATGAATCCCTTTTCGTCCGCGTAAGCTTCGAGGAGACGAGCGATCATCGTCTTGACCATTTCGTGCGTACGCGATGGGCTCATGATTTCGAGCTCCCCCTCGAGATAGGTCACGCGCACGCCGGCACGGTCGCCGCGGATGGCCAGGAAGGTTTCGAATTGCCACCAGTCGATGCCGTTGAGAATGACCCTCTGATCGGGATCTTCCACACGGGTCGGCGCATCGAGAGTGGGCGCGGTGGACACGCCGCAACTATAAACCCTCACATCCTCTGCGCATGGTCGTTGACGACCCAACTCACCGCGACGCCGTCTGCGTCCCCGCGCCTCGCGTGTCCAGGAACTCGATCTTCACGCCTTCCGAGAGCCGGTGCGCGACTTCGCCCGCGTCCCAGTTCGTCAGTCGCACGCAGCCGTGCGAGGAGGCGTAGCCGATCGAGTCGGGATCCGAGGTTCCGTGGACGCCGAAGTGTGGCTTGCTGAGCGCGACCCAGACCACGCCCACGGGCGAATTCGGTCCCGGGTTGAGGTTCGCTTCCGGCTCGTCGTCCGGCACCTCGCTGAAGAGCGTGGGCTGGTAGTGGAAGTGCGGATCGTGGACGATCTTCTTCACCTCCACCGTCTCGTTCGGCGACGGGTCGTACTTCGAGCCGAGCGTCGTCGGCGCGTGGAAGATCAGGTTCCCGCCGGCGTCGAAGGCGTTGAACGTGTTGCCGCGAATCGACACCACCACGCGCGCGATGTCCGGACGATCCGTCGTCACGGCGTCGCGAATGTTCGGCACCCAGATCGATTCGCCGGCCTTCAGAGCCGAGAACTTCACGTCTTCATTGAGCTGATCGAGGAACTCCTGGGTCGTGTGGAACTGCTCGGCGAGCTTCTCCTTGACCGACTCGTAGCAGAGGCAGTCCAGCTTGGCCTTGTCGTACATGTCGTCCGGGATGCTCACGAACGGTCCCTTCAAATCGTCGTCGGTCAATGTGTACTGCTTCAGCGCCGGCACGCCGCCCGCGGCCGTGGCCAGCGCGCGGAACGTCGGCTCGTCCACCGCGCCCGGATCGGCGGCGTTGATGCCGCGCGAGCGCTGGTACCACCACAGCGCGATCGCGGAGTTGCGTCCCCAGCGTCCGTCGAGCGCGCCGACGGAGAAGTTCAGGCGATCGAGGTAGACCTGCGTCTTCAGCACCGAGGGGCCGGACATGTCGCCTTTGATCGGGATCACGACCGGCGCGTCGTTGATCGCGCCTGGAACGACCGGCTTGGCGAATTTCTCCTTGCCGTTGGCGACGAAGGTCACCTTCACGTCGGGCGGTTTCGGCGTCTGCGGATTCGGCGCGGGAGGCTGCTGCACGTTCGTCGTGCGGAACACGTCTCGCCACGTCTCGTCGAGGCGCTGCTTTTCGCGCGCAGCGGGATCGTCTTTCGCGCCCTGGAAAGGCACGGCCACGTCGTCGAGCGCGTCCTTGACCTTGTCTTTGACGTTCGACGCCCGCTGCTGGACGTTGTCTTTGGTCTGCTTCGCTTCCTGCTTCGAGCACGCGACCGCGAGGGCGAGGATCGCGGCGTAAACCACCGTTTGCGTCTTCATGAGGTTGCATGTAGCGAAGGATGTGCCCGAGGTACACTTTTTCGCGTTCGCCGTGATCACGTATCTCAAAGTCCGCAACCTCGCCATCGTCGAAGAGCTCGCCATCGAGCCCGGCCCCGGCCTGAACGTCCTCACCGGCGAGACGGGCGCGGGCAAATCGCTGCTCATCGACTCGCTCGAATTCCTCCGCGGCGCGCGCGGCTCCACGGAGATGATCCGCGCCGGCAGCGACCGCATGACGGCCGAGGCGGTGTTCCACCTGCCGGAGAATGTGCGCCGCCAGCTCGACGAACTGGGCATCGAGTGTCCCGACGACGGCGCGGTCGAGCTCATCGTGCGAAGAGAGATCGCCGCCGCCGGACGCAGCCGCGTTTTGATCAATGGATCGCCGCTGGCCGTGCGCGAGCTGGCCGAGGCGATGGATGCGATTCTCGAGATCCACGGGCAGCACGAGTCACATCAGCGCGTGGCCGGGCAAACGTACCGCGAGCTGATCGACGAATACGGCGGACACGATGCGCTGCTGAGTGACACGCGCAACGCGCATCGCGAGTGGAAGGTGGCCGCCGATCAATTGAAGGAGATGAGCGACGCGCATCGCGACCGCGCGCTGCGTCTCGATCTCCTCAAATATCAGATCGACGAGATTTCGGAAGCGAAGCTCGATCCGGCGGAGAAGGATGCGCTGCGCGAGGAGAAGGCCGTGCTCAGTCACGCGCGCGAGCTGATCGAGGCCTCGGCCGGTGCGTATGGCCTGATCGAGGACGACGAGTCCTCGGCCACGGTGCAGCTCGGGCGTGCGCTCCATCTCCTGCAACCGCTCTCCCGGCAGATCGAGGAGATCCGCCGCATCTCCGACGAGCTGCAGGACGCGCTCTACCGCGTCCAGGATCTCGGCCGGTCGCTGGCGAGCCTCAATGAAACCACGCGCCACGATCCCGCGCGGCTCGAGCAGATCGAGGACCGCCTCGTCACGATCGAGCGCCTCGAAAAAAAATACGGCGGCTCGATCGAAGCCGTCCTCGAGCACCTCGGCCGCATCCAGGATGAATACGAGCGCCTCGTCGACTACGAGTCGTCTCTCGAAAAACTGGAGAAGGCCGAGGCCGCGCGACTGGCGACGTATCGCAAGTACGCCGACAAGCTCTCGACGGCGCGCAAGAAAGCCGGGCGCGCGTTCGAGCAGGCCATTCAGAAAGAATTGAACGACCTGGCCATGGAGCGCACGACGGTGCGCGTCGTCGTGGAGCGCGAGGAGACGGCGCGCGAGCACGGCCTCGACTCCATCGACATCCTGATCGCGCCGAATCGCGGCGAGGAACCGAAGGCCATGCAGCGCATCGCGTCGGGCGGCGAGCTGTCGCGCATTCAGCTTGCCATCGCGGCGGCGCTGTTCAAGGCCTCGCATCGCGGCGCGGCGGCCACGCTCGTTTTCGACGAGATCGACGCCGGCATCGGAGGGCGCGTGGCGGAAGTCGTCGGCCGCAAACTCCAGGAGCTCAGCGCGCGCAACCAGGTCATCTGCGTGACGCATCTGCCGCAGATCGCCGGCTTCGGCGCGACGCATTTCTACGTCTGGAAAGAAGACGCGGGCGGCCACACGCGTGCGCGCATCCGCCGGCTCGACGACGCGGAGGAGCGCGTGCGCGAGATCGCGCGCATGCTGGGCGGAGAGAAGATCAGCGACTCCGCCGTCGCGCACGCGCGCGAGCTGCTGATGACCAAATGACGCGCCGCTGGCACATCGAGGACGCGCCGTCGCCCATGCAGCTGAGCGCAATCGCCGACGCGCTCCTCGGCGGCGCGGTCGTGCTCATGCCCACGGACACGATCTACGGACTGCACGCCGTCGCGGCGAATGCCGAGGCGGTGGCGCGGATCGCGGAGCTGAAGGGGCGGGACGAGCAGGCCAAGCCGTTCATCGTGCTGGCGTCGTCGATCGACCAGCTGCCGGACCTCGGGATCACCGCACCTCCGCAGGTCCTGCAGGCGCTCGCTTCCCTCTGGCCTGCTCCCCTGACGGCCATCCTTCCGCGTGGAGGGAACACGCTGGCCGTGCGCGTGCCGGACGTTTTGTGGCTGCGGGCACTGGTCGATCGCACGGGACCGATCGTTTCCACGAGCGCGAATCGCAGCGGCGAGCCGGCCGTCGACCGTCCCTCGGCACTCGCACGTGACTTGCACGAGGCGGTGGACGTCGTCGATGGCGGCGTGCGCGGCGGCGAACCTTCAGCGATTCTGGACCTTACCCGCGATGAACCGCGATTCATCCGGGAGCGCGACAGTTTCTTTACACAGAAAGTGTGGAAAACGCTGCGGAAATCGCTGTGAAAATCGCGGGAAGCCGCAAAAAATGGGGCTTCTGACCAGTTTGCACACGACGTTGGGCGAAGAATCCGATCCCTTTTGTTCGCTGCAACTTAGCTTTTCGAGAGCCTCATCCTTGAAAAGTCGGATGCCCTCTTGACAGCACGCGATTCAGTGTTCTCCGTACGCTGGTGAACAAAACGTTTCTGGTAACCGTAACTTTCACGCCCACTTTACAAGGCGTAGAGTGCCTTTCATGCGTGCCCTCCGTCTTACCGTCGCCCTGATCCTCGCCTCTGCCGCATTCGCCGCGTCCTCTCCCGAAGCCGCCATCGGAGGCAGCGAGCTGGCCCCGGCGCCGTATGGTCGCTGGTACTCGGCGGCCGCGAGCAACGGCACGGACTTTTTCGCCGTCTGGACGGACTACCGCGCTTCCGCATTCGAGTCGGTGATCGGCACACGCATCACCGCACAGGGCGAAATCCTCGACCCGACCGGCATCCTCCTCGGCACCGGCAGCTCCGTCGAAGCGCCGCAAGTGGTGTGGGACGGCAGCGCGTACGTGATCGCGTGGTCGCAGGTCGTGTACAGCTACGCGGCCGGACGACACCCCGCGCGACTGTGGATGACGCGCGTCGCCGCGGACGGCCGGATCGTCACGCCTGCGCGCGTCATCAAGGACGCGGCCATGAGCGGCAAGTCGGGCTTTCTCGCGTCGAACGGCAACGTCACCGTGATCGCGTACGTCAGCGAAGACCCGCGCTCGCAGAACGCCGTGAAGGCGCTGGTGCTCGATCGCAACGGCAACGTGATCTACGACCAGACGCTGCTGGCGGGCAACGGTCCTCGCGAAGACGTGAACGTGGCCACGAGCGGCTCGGATTTCGTCTTCGCGTGGACGACCTACATCGGCAGCGATCCTTACATCGAGGCGGCCAGTCTCGACGCGAACGGCGAGCGGCTCGCGCAGTTCCCGCGCCTCATCGGCGACGGCATCTCCCCGACGATTGCCAGTAACGGCGACCAGTACGTGATCGTGGCGCGGCGCACGATCGGCGAGCCGGTGTGGGTCAGCCGCGTCGTGTCGGCGGAACTGGCCGCCGTCTCGCCGACGTGTCAGGTCGCGCAGGGTCCGCTGCTCAACGACGCGAACGTGGTCTTCCGCAACGGGCAGTACGACTTCATCGCCTGGCGTCCCGACGCCACGCCGGAAGACACGCTGGTGACCGCGCGGCTCGATCTGGCCGGTTGCGCGGCCGACGTGCTGCGCGATCTCACGAAGATCACGACGGAAGTCGCGTACGCGATGCCGGCGGTGGCGACGAACGGACGCGAGGTGCTCACGACCTGGACGCATTCGCACCGGGGCGAGGACCGCTACGACATCGCAGCGCGCGTGTTCCGCGGCTCGCAGCTCGTCGCGGTCACGCAGCCGCTGCTCCTCGCGCGCAGCGCGAACGCGCAGCGCGACGTGCAGATCGCGGACGGCGGCGGCACCACGCTGGCGGTCTGGCGCGAAGCCGACAACAGCACGTGGATGACGCGGCTCGGCGCGGGCGGACGGGGAACGCGGCTTTCGACGCTCGCCGTCTACACCGCGCCGCGCGTCGCGTTCGACGGCACGCGCTTCGTCGTGGCCTGGGCGGACTGGCGGACCATCAACCTGCGTTGGGTCGATCCGGCCAGCGGAAACGTCGTCGCGTCGCAAACGATCGTCGAAGAAAACACCGGACCGCTTGCGCTCGCGGCAACGGGCGACGGCGCGTACGCCGCGTGGATCGACATCGAATGGCGCGTGCGTCTGGCGCGCGTGACGACCGGCGGCGCGTCCGATGTCATCACGGTGTCCGAGGCAGAGGAGTCGTTCCTGAACGGGAATCCTGCGTTGTCGTGGAACGGCTCGGCGCTGCTCGTGGCCTGGACGGAAGACCTCTACCTCAACTTCGATCCGCCCTCCACGATCCCGCAGCGCGTCTTCGCCGCGCGCGTGACGCCGTCGCTCAACGTGATCGACACGGCGCCGCTGCTCGTCGGCGATGAGCCGAAGATCGCGGCCGGCACGCCGGTCATCGCGTCGAACGGAAACGACTGGCTGGTGGCGTGGGACGGCGGCGGCGCCGGAGTCCGCGCGCGCCGCGTCTCGAGCAACGGTACGCTGGAAGGCAATGATGCGACGCTGCTCACGCGAGGCTTCGCGCCTTCACTGGCCTTCGACGGCGTGCGCTACGCGCTGACGTGGCAGGATCTCCCCGCCGAAAGCAACGACTATCGGCAGCGCGGCCTGCGCCTGGGCACGGTCTCCGCGTCCGGCCCACTCGGCGCGAGCTTCGGCCAGCAGATCGCGTTGCTGGACAACTGGCCCAGTCCCGCATCGATCGCGCGCGCCGGCAACGGCCGCGTCGTCATCGCATACAACCGCGTGTCGTTCACCCCGGAACACGGCGGCGTGGAGCGCGCCTTCGCGCGATTCTTCGACACGACGCGCGAGGGCAAGCGGCGCGCCACGGACTAAAGCCAGAAGTGCAGCGCGATCGTGGCCAACCCGAGGAACGAGAAGAAGCCGCCGACGTCCGTGCATGTCGTCACGAAGATCGATGACGCCACCGCGGGATCGAATCCGAAGCGCTCCAGGATCAGCGGCACCACGCCGCCGGCCACGCCGGCGATGACCAGGTTCACGGTCATCGCGGCGAGGAGGATTCCGGCGAGCACCCACTGTCCCGTCCACAGTCCCACGATGCTGGCGGTGATCGCGCCGATGGCAACGCCGTTCGCCAGCCCCACCAGCAGCTCTTTCCAGATCGGACGCAGCCCCGTGCGCCGATCCAGCTCGCCGAGAGCGAGCGCACGTACGAACACGGTCAGCGTCTGCGTGCCCGCGTTGCCGCCCATGCCCGCGACGATGGGCATGAACGCGGCCAGCGCGGTCCACTTCTGAATGGTGGGCTCGAAGAAGCGCACCACCGAGGCCGCGGCGAACGCGGTGACGAGGTTCACGGCCAGCCACGGGAAGCGCGTGCGCCACGACTCGCGCGCGGGCGTAGTCACGCGCTCGCTGATGTCGACGCCCGCCAGATGCAGCAGGTCTTCCTCGGCCTGCTCCTGAATCACGTCCAGGACGTCATCCACCGTGACCACGCCGACGAGCGTGTTCTGCATGTCCACGACCGGCACGGACAGAAGGTCGTACTTGGAAACGACCTGCGCGACTTCTTCCGGACTGGAATCGATCTGCGTGCGCACGACGCTCTGGACCATGATGTCTTTGAGCCGCGCCGCGGCGTTGGCGAGGATGAGACTGCGCAGCGACAACACGCCGACCAGATGCTGATCGGCGTCGACGCAGTAGACGTAGAAGAACGACTCCTTGCGCGGGTACTGGCGAATGGCCTCGATGGCCTGCGCCACGGTGAGCTCCTCGTCGAGCGCGAGGAACTCCGTGTTCATCAGCGAGCCGGCCGTCTCCTCCTCGCCTTCGAGCAGCGACTCGAGCTTCGCGCCCTGCGTGGCGCCGAGGATCTCCAGGATGCGCGCGCGGCGATCTTCGTCGAGCGTGTCGAGCAGGTCGGCCGCGTCGTCCGGTGCGGAGGAAGAGCAGATCGATGCGAGCGTCGCGTCGTCGGTGGATTCGAGGATTTCTTCGAGATCGCGCTCATCCAGCTCGAAGAGCGCGCGCGCCGCTTTTCCCGCCTCGATCAGCAGCGAGAGGATGCGCTTGCGATCGTCCTCCAGCAGCAGCGGAAGCACCGGCGAGAGGTCCGCGGGAAGCGTCTTGTCGATGATCTTGCGGAGCTGCGGATAGGCACCGTGCCGCAGCAGCTTGGTGAGCAGCTGCTGGTACGAGCGCGCCTGCGGAGGCGACGCCGGATGCGGCTGTGGTGCGCGCGGAGCCACGGCCCGCATCCTAGCATCGCGTCCATGTAGAATCGCTCGTCATGACCACGACCACGGCTCCCGAGACGAAGCCCGCCGCAAAACCGGACGCGCCGCTGCAGCGGCAGTTCGTCAACTTCATGTTCTTCAGCGTCGATCGCGCGTTCCGCGCGCTGCCCGACGACGTGCGCGCGCAGGCTCGCGGCGAATTCGCGGAGATCGTGAAAAAGTACTCGGGACCGATGATCGTGCTGCCCTACTCGACCGTCGGTCTGAAGGCGGGCGTGGACTTCATGCTGTGGCGCATCGGCTTCGACGTCGATCCCTTCCAGCGCATGGTCGCCGACATCAACCGCTCCATCCTGGGCCGCTACCTCGACGTGCCCGTTTCCTTTCTGGCCATGACCAAGCATTCGCAGTACGTCGACGAGCACGTGCACGAAGCCCAGGAAGGACGCCGCCTGCGCATCGTGCCCGGCAAGCGCCCGTACCTGTTCGTGTATCCGTTCGTGAAAACGCGCGACTGGTACCTGCTGCCGATGCCCGACCGCCGGCGCATCATGAACGAGCACATCGCCATCGGCCACAAGTTCCCACGCGTGAAAATCAACACGACCTACTCGTTCGGTCTCGACGACCAGGATTTCGTCGTCGCGTTCGAGGCCGATTCCGCGGCGGAGTTCCTCGACCTCGTGCAGGAGCTGCGCGAGTCCGAATCGTCGAAGTACACCGTGCGCGACACGCCGATGTTCACCTGCCGGCGCTCGACGATCGAAGAGATCCTCGACTCGATCGGCTAACGCGGAACGCCGCCGCC
>DATLBM010000143.1:0-9869 GCA_035526885.1 Thermoanaerobaculia bacterium
TCTGGGCTGGCACGACTGGGACGCCCTCGGCTTTCCGCCGCATTACGCGCTGCAGCGCGACGTGCCCTCGCAGGGATGGGTGGCCGTGAGCGAGCATCTGCTCGGACTGGCCAACGGCGCGCCGTGGCTGCAGGGACGGCCCTACGAGCGCGTCGGAAAATCGATCCGCCTCTACTACGTGAAATGACCGAACGCCGCTGGTGGCTCCTGCTGACGCTGATCGTCCTCGTCACGCTCGCGCGCGTGGCCACGACGCATCGCGTCTTCTCGCAGACCATCGACGAGAGCTCGCATCTGCTGGCCGGCTACGACATCCTCACCAAGCGCGACTTCTCCACGGACCGCATGCATCCGCCGCTGCCGCGCATGCTCTTCGCGCTGCCGTTCATGCACGAGCCCGAGCCGAAGAGCGAGCCGCGCTTTCACGAGCTGCTCCTGCGCAACGATCGCTACACGCAAAACCTGGCGCGCATGCGCATGGGCAACCTGGCCTTTCTCGCGCTGGGAGTGATCAGCGTGGCGTTGTGGGCGCGGCGGCTGATCGGTCCACACGCGGCCTTGCTGGCCGCGGTTTTCTACGCATCGCTGCCGCCCGTGCTCGCGCATGCGGGACTGGCTACGACCGACATGGCCGCGGCGTCGACGCTCGTGTTCGCGCTGTACGCGCTGGACGTCGTCCTCGAGCGTCCCCGCGCGTTTGCGCTGCTCGGAATCGCCATCGCCCTCGGCCTGCTCTCGAAATACTCCTTCGTCCTGAACTTCCCCGCGTGCGCTGTCGTGGTGCTCGCGGTGCGCCGCAGATTTCCGTGGAAAGCGCTGCTCGTCGCGGGACTGATCGGCCTTGCCCTCACCTTCATCGTGATGCCGCCGCGCGACTACATCGCGGGCGTGCTCGAAGTGCGCGGACTGAACGCGAATCCGCCCACCGGCTTTCTCTTCGGCGAGCTGCGCAAAGGGGGCTGGTGGTATTACTTTCCCGTCGCGCTTTTCTTCAAGACGCCCATCGCGTTTCTGATTCTGGCCATCGCCGGCGCGCGACGCACGCCCGTCCCCGCTCTCGTCGCCGCCGTCATCCTCGGCATCGCCATGACCAGCAACATCAACATCGGCGTGCGGCACGTGCTCCCGATCTACGCGCCGCTGGCGATCGCCGCCGCGAGCGTGCGCGTGCGATGGCTCGTCATCTTCATGACCGCGTGGCTGGTCATCGGCTCCGCGCTGGCGCATCCCGACTACCTCCCGTGGTTCAACTTCGCGGCCGGGAAAGAACCGCAGCGCGTGCTGAACGACAGCAATCTCGATTGGGGACAGGACGTGCTGCGTCTCGTGCGCCTGTGCCGCGACGAGCGCATTCCGTCCATCACCACGTCGCTGGCCAGCTTCGCGCCGCTCGACCGCATCGGACTGCCGCCGCGCAAGGAGCTTCAGGTCTTTCAGCCCGTGCACGGCTGGGTGGCCATCAGCGAATTCAACATCGCCTTCGGACGCAATCTCTCGCCCGAGATCGCGAAGTGGGTCGACGCGCTGTTGAAGGACAGGCCGTATCGACGCGTCGGTGCGTCGATACGGCTTTATCACTTTAATTGACCGCTGCAGCCTCGGGCTCGAGAGACAGCTCCACCTTGCCGTCCGCCGCGTTCACGAACACCGTGTCGCCGGGCTTGAACTGCCCTTCCAGCAGACGGATGGCCAGCGGGTCGATGATCATCCGCTGCAGCGCGCGCTTGAGCGGCCGCGCGCCGAAGGCCGGATCGTAGCCCTCCTGAGCCAGCAGCTCTTTCGCGCCGTCGCTGATCTCGATGTTCAGGCCGCGATCCTCGATCAGCTTCGCCAGGCGCTTGAGCTGGATGCCGATGATCTGCTTGATCTGCCGCAGCTCCAGCGTGTGGAAGACGATCACGTCGTCGATGCGGTTCAGGAACTCCGGACGGAAGCGCTGATGCAGCTCCGCATCCACGGCCTTGCGCATCTCTTCCTCCGGCATCCCGCCCTTCGAGAACTCATGGATGAACTGCGAGCCCACGTTCGAGGTCATGATGATGACCGTGTTCTTGAAGTCGACCACGCGGCCCTTGGAGTCCGTGAGGCGTCCGTCGTCGAGGATCTGCAGAAAGACGTTGAACACTTCCGGGTGCGCCTTCTCGATCTCGTCGAACAGCACCACTGCGTACGGCCGGCGGCGGATGGCTTCCGTGAGCTGCCCGCCCTCCTCGTAGCCGACGTAGCCCGGAGGCGCGCCGATGAGCCGCGCCACCGCGTGGCGCTCCATGTACTCCGACATGTCGATGCGCACCATCGCGTTCTCGTCGTCGAAGAGGAACTCCGCCAGCGCGCGCGCCAGCTCCGTCTTGCCGACGCCCGTCGGGCCCATGAAGATGAACGAGCCGATGGGGCGGTTCGGATCCTTGAGGCCCGCGCGGGAACGGCGCACCGCGTTCGACACCGCGCGCACCGCGTCCTCCTGACCGATCACGCGGCGCTGCAGGTTGTCCTCCATGCGCACGAGCTTCTGCATCTCCGACTCGAGCATCTTCGTGACCGGCACGCCGGTCCACTTCGACACGATCTCGGCGATGTCCTCGTCCGTCACTTCCTCGCGCAGGAGCGCGCCGCCTTTCTGCATCTCGGCGAGCTTCGCGTTCAGCGCATCGATCTCCCGTTGCATGTTCGGAATCTGGCCGTAGCGCAGCTCCGCCACGCGATTGAGATCGCCCTCGCGCTCCAGGCGATTCGCCTCCTCCCGCACTTCGTCCAGCTTCTTTTTCAGATCATTGATCTGATTGATGACGCCCTTCTCCGCCTCCCACTGCGACTTGAGGCCGGAGATCTTTTCCTGCAGCTCCGAGATCTGCGCGCGCACGCCTTTGAGGCGCTCCTGCGTGGTGGGGTTCTCTTCCTTCTGCAAGGCCTGCTCTTCGATCTGCAGCTGCGTGAGACGGCGCGTCAGCTCGTCGATCTCCTGCGGCATCGAGGTCAGCTCGATGCGCAGGCGCGACGCCGCCTCGTCGATCAGATCGATCGCTTTGTCGGGCAGGAAACGGTCGGTGATGTAGCGGCTCGACAGCGTGGCCGCGGCCACGATCGCCGAATCCTGAATCGTCACCTTGTGATGGACTTCGTAGCGCTCCTTCAAACCGCGAAGGATGGCGATCGTGTCCTCGACCGTCGGCTCGCCGACGAAGACCGGCTGGAAGCGTCGTTCCAGTGCCGCGTCTTTCTCGATGTGCTTCTGGTACTCGTTGAGCGTCGTCGCGCCGACCGCGCGCAGCTCGCCGCGCGCGAGCGCGGGCTTGAGCAGGTTCGACGCGTCCATCGCGCCTTCCGCGGCGCCCGCACCGACCAGCGTGTGCAGCTCGTCGATGAAAAGGATGACGTTGCCGTCGCTCTCCTCGACTTCCTTGATCACCGCTTTCAAACGATCTTCGAACTCGCCGCGATACTTGGCGCCGGCGATGAGCGCGCCCACATCCAGCGACACCACGCGCTTGTTCTTCAGCCCCTCGGGCACATCGCCCGCGATGACGCGCCGCGCCAGTCCTTCCACGATGGCCGTCTTGCCGACGCCCGGCTCGCCGATGAGCACGGGATTGTTCTTCGTGCGCCGAGACAACACCTGGATCACGCGGCGGATCTCTTCATCGCGACCGATGACCGGATCGAGCTTGCCGCGCCGCGCGAAGTCCGTGAGATCGCGCGCGTATCGCTGCAACGCCTGATACTTGTCCTCGGGATTCTGATCGGTCACGCGCTGCGTGCCGCGCACCGACTGCAATGCTTTCAGGACCGCCTCGGCGACGACGCCGTGGCGGCGCAGGATCTGCGAGGCGGTGGACTCTTTCGTTTCGGCTGTGCCGAGGAGGAGATGCTCGGTGGAGACGTATTCGTCGTTGAAGTTCGTGGCGGCGGAGAAGGCCGCGTCGAAGACTTTGCGCAGCGTGCTGCCGACGATCGGCTCGGCGGACGCGCCGCCGACCTTCGAAAACTTCGACACCGCGGCGGCCACTTCAGCCTCGACCGCGCCGGGTGTGACGCCGAGCTTATTGAGGATCGGACCGACGATGCCGCCGTCCTGGCGGACGAGAGCGAGCAGAAGGTGTTCCGGCGTCACTTCCGGGTTGCCGGCGCCGCGCGCGAGGTTCTGCGCATCGACGACCGCTTCCTGCGCTTTGACCGTAAGCTTGTTGAAATTCATTGCTTTGCCTCACATTGAGTCGACGTGACTCAGATCAATAAACCGGCAATTCTTACCTTCCATTCCGCGCGTGAGGTATGCGCATCCCGCACTTCGATCGCTGGGGCTTCGAGACGTCGCGGGGCTGCTGACGTGCTAGGGTTCGCGCGCGATGTCGCGGCGCGCGGAAGTGATCCTCGTCAACCTGATCTGCTTCGGGCCGTTCGCGGCCCGGAGCATCCTCGGCCTCATCGAGCACAAAGAGTCGCTCAGCTTCGACGACCGCGGCGCGCTGATCCTCATCGCAGTGGAGATTCTTTGTGGCGGCGCGGCCGCACTGCTGCTGCGGCGCCGAGGATGGTCGTTCCCGGCGTTCGGGCTGCGGCCGACGATGGCGCAGACCGTCGGCGGGATGCTCCTGCTCATCGGCACGTACATCTTCGTGGGCGGCTTCTACGATCTCGTGCGCTCGCTCACGAACTCGAACCCCGCCGCAGCGGTCACCTCGAACGCATCGATCACGCTGCCGGTGCTGATCGCGCTGACGTTCATCAACCCGCTGTACGACGAGCTGTTCCTCGTGGCGTACAACCTCGAAGCGGCGCGTGACGACGGTGCGTTCTTCGCCATCACCCTCAGCGCGTTCGTGCGCTTCCTCTGTCACCTCGAGCAGGGACCGGTCGCTGCGCTCACCATCCTCCCCCTCGGCCTCCTGTTCGCGGCGGTCTACTGGCGCTGGCGCGTGCTGTGGCCGCTGGTCGTGGCGCACGGAGTGATGGATTTCATGGGGTATGTGTCGGAGTTACGATGAGGGCATGAGCAAGGTGATGGATGCGCGGTATGACGCGAAGCAGAACGTCTTCCGGCTCGCGGAGAAGCCGGAGGACATTCCGGATGACGCCGAGGTGACGCTTTCCGCGCGGGTGAAAACGCTGCCCGTCCGATCGGTTGTGGAGTTTCGCGGGCGGCTTTCGAAAGAAGCTGGCGACTCCCTGGCAGACGCCATCGAAGAGATGTTTCCTCCTTGGGAGTCATGCTGAGACTCGCTGTCGATACGACCGCCATCGTCGATCTTCTACGGCCCGACCGCCCTGTGCCGCCTCCACTCCATGGCGGTGATGTGATCTTTCCGCTACCTGTCGTCGGCGAATTGCTCGCTGGCGCGCGTCAGTCGAGGCGCATCGATGAGAATCTCGTTGCGGTTGAGGACCTTCTCGTTGAGCGCGTCGTGCTGACGCCTGACCTGGAGACGGCGCGAATCTACGGACGAATCCGCGGCACCGCATACGGTCGCGCGTCGGCGTCCCGCATGAACGACCTCTGGATCGCCGCGCTCTGCCTCCAGCACTCCCTTCCCCTGCTCACCAACGACCGCGGGTTCGATTCCATTGACGGCCTCGCCGTCATTCATTGGTAGCGATACACTCGAAATCATGAGCGTTCAGCCTCTTCACGAAGTCACGCCGCAGACCGCACTGTTCGACTCGATTCTCGAGCTCATTCGCCGGACGTCCACGCAATTGCCCGAGGACGTCGTCCGCGCCGTCACCGGCGCGCGCTCGCAGGAAGAGCAGGGGTCGAATGCCGACGTCGCGCTCGACGTCATCGGCTGCAACATCGTCCTCGCGCGCGACAACTCGTTGCCGCTCTGCCAGGACACCGGCTCGATTCTCTTCTACGTGCACACCCCCGTCGGCTACGACCAGATCGAGTTCGAGGAGATTGCGACCGAGGCCGTGCGCGCGGCGACGAAGAAGGGGTATTTGCGGCAGAACAGCGTCGACAGCGTCACCGGCAGGAACACCGGCGACAACACCGGACCCGGCTCGCCCGTCTTTCACTTCCATCAATGGCGCGAGCCGCACGTCGAAGTGAAGCTGATGCTCAAGGGCGGCGGCTGCGAGAACATGAACGCGCAGTACTCGCTCCCCCACCCCGACTTCGGCGGCCGCGATCTCAGAGGCGTCGAGAACGCCATCCTCGACTCCATCCTCCAGGCGCAGGGCCAGGGCTGCGGGCCCGGCATCCTCGGCATTTGCATCGGCGGCGACCGCGCCACCGGCTATGAGCACGCCAAAGCGCAACTGCTGCGCACGATGGAAGATACGAACGGCGATCCCGAGCTGGCCTCGCTCGAGGAGCGCGTGGTGGAGAAGGCCAATCAGTCCGGCATCGGGCCGATGGGATTCGGCGGCAAGACCACGCTCCTCGCCTGCAAGATCGGCAAGCTCAACCGGCTGCCGGCGTCGTTTTTCGTGTCGATTGCGTACATGTGCTGGGCCTTCCGCCGCCGCGGCGCCGAGCTCGATTTGAACGGCGAGGTTTCCAACTGGCTCTATTGATCGTCTAAGGGAGCATGAGGTGGTTCATCTGGTTCGTGCTTCTCTTTCTGGGGATCGCGGACATCGACGAAAGGATGGCGGCGCTGCGGCCGCCGCCGATGCCGCTCACGATCGACGCGATCGTGCGTCCGGTTCTGTCTCCTCTCCCGCCGCCCGCGCCTCTCGATCCGCCGCGCGGCATGCCGTGAATCATCATCACCGAAACGGGCGGTCCGCTCGTCTCCTCCTGCGACTCCTGCCACGACGGAAAGAAGTTGCCGCATCTCACGAAGCGCCAGAAGAATCGTGCCGATCACATGCACAAGCCCAAGCCCTGAAGCGATAGGATCGCGGGCGCCATGGCACTCGTGAAGATCACCACGCCCCTCGACGAAGCTACCGTGCGCGGGCTGCACGTCGGCGACACCGTCGCCATCACCGGCCGTCTCTACACCGGCCGCGACGCCGTCCATCATCGCCTGCACACCGGCGTGAAGCCGCCGGTCGATCTCAGCGGCGCGATCATCTATCACTGCGGCCCGGTGATGGTGAAAGAAGGCGACCAGTGGGTGTGCAAGGCCGCCGGGCCCACGACCTCATCCCGCGAAGAGCCGTACCAGTGGGAAGTGATGCGCGACTACGGCATCCGCGGCGTCATCGGCAAAGGCGGGATGGGACCGAAGACGCTGGCCGCCTGCAAGGAGTACGGAGCGGTCTACATGCACGCCATCGGCGGCGCCGCGCAGGTCTGCGCCGCCTCGATCAAGCGCGTCGACGGAGTGGACTGGATGGACCTCGGATCCCCCGAAGCGATCTGGCATCTCTGGGTGGAGGAGTTCATGGCCATCGTGACGATGGATGCCAACGGCCAGTCGCTGCACCAGCAGGTCTTCGAGGAATCGCGCGCGCGCCTTGCAGCACTGAAGGCCTGATGCGCATCGAGAAAGACACCCTCGGCGAAGTCCAGGTTCCTGAGGAGGCGTTGTACGGCGCGCAGACGCAGCGCGCGGTCGAGAACTATCCGATCAGCGGACTGCGCGAGCATCCGCAGTTCATTCGCGCGTTCATCCTGCTGAAGCGCGCCGCCGCGCTGGCCAACCGCGAGCTGGATGCACTCGACGCGCGGCGCGCGGACGCGATCGTCGCCGCGTGCGATCGCATCCTCGCAGACCTTGAAGGGCATCGCCGGCATTTCGTGGTGGATGTCTTCCAGGCCGGCGCGGGCACGTCGTTCAACATGAATTGCAACGAGGTGATCGCCAACCTCGCCAACGTCTCGCTCGGCGGACAGCTCGGCCAGTACGACCCCGTGCATCCGAACGATCACGTGAACATGGCCCAGTCGACGAACGACGTCTTCCCGACCGCGCTGCGCGTGTGCACGCGATTCCTCCTCGATCAGCTCCTGCCCGAGCTCGACGCGCTCGGCGATGCTCTCGACGCGAAAGGGAGAGAGTTCGCGGATGTGATCAAGTCCGGCCGCACCCATCTGCAGGACGCGGTGCCGGTCACGCTGGGACAGGAGCTCGCCGCGTACGCCGCTGCCGTGCGGCGCGCGACGCAGCAACTGCGCAACAACGACGTGAACGAGCTGGGCATCGGCGGCACAGCCACCGGCACCGGCATCAACACGCCGCCGGGATACCGCTTCGCGGTCATCCGCCACCTCAACGAATCGACACGCGTCGAGTTCAAAACGACAGGCGATCTGCGCGAGGCCATGCAGTCGCAACTGCCCGTCGTCGCCGTGAGCGCGGCGCTGCGCAATCTCGCGCTGGAGCTGACGCGCATCACCAACGACCTGCGCCTGCTCGCCTCGGGACCGATGACCGGCCTGGCCGAGATCCTCCTCCCGTCCGTGCAGCCCGGTTCCTCGATCATGCCCGGCAAGGTGAATCCGTCCATGCTCGAGTGCATGAACCAGGTGCTCTTCCACATCATCGGCGCCGACACCGCCATCGCCTACGCGTCGCAGGCCGGACAGCTCGAGCTGAACGTGATGATGCCGCTGATGGCGTTCGAGATCTCGTTCTCGATGGAGATCCTGAAGAACTATCTGCCTGTGTTCGTGGAGAAGTGCATCCGCGGCATCGAGGCCGATCGCGAGCGTTGCGAGGCGTACTACATCAGCTCCCCGTCGCTGGCGACGGCGCTCAATCCGATCATCGGATACGCCGCCGCGGCGGAGATCGCGAAGGAATCCGCGAAGACCGGCAAGCGCATCCCCGACCTGTTGCGCGAGAAGAAACTGCTGCCCGAGGAGAAGATCGCGGAGATCTTCACGCCTGAGTTTCTGGCGGGACAGGCAGACCGCACGTAGAATCCTCGCCCTCCCCATGCGCCTTTTTCTTGCGTCGACGTTTCCCGCGGACGTGCTGGACGCGCTGAACGAGCGTGTGTCGAAGCTGCGGCCGCGGCTCCCCGCGGCGTCGTGGTCCCGCGCCGAGTCGCAGCACCTCACGTTCGCCTTCCTCGGCGAGCAGCCCGAGTCGCTGATCGAAACGCTGGCGTCGAATCTCGCGCCGGCTGTCGAGAGCGTGCCGCGATTCGAGGCCAAGCTGCAATCGTGCGGCTTCTTCCCCAACCCGCGCCGCGCGCGAGTGGGATGGATCGGCCTCGAGCCGGAGAGCGCCTTCGGCTCGGTGGCGACGGCCGTGCGCAGCGCCGTGTCGCGCAGCGGCGTCACGCTGGACGGCGCCGCGTTCAAGCCGCATCTCACGCTGATGCGCATCCGCGACCCGTGGCCGCCGGCGTCGACGGAGCTGTTCACGCAATCGCTGCGGGATTACACGTCGGGCGCGTTCGCGGTGAATGAGGTGACGTTGTTCTCCAGCCAGTTGAATCCGAAGGGTGCCATTCACACGGCGATGCGGACGTTCGCGCTGAAGTGAACTAACGCCGCGCGTCCACTTCACGCCCGCCCGTCGCGCGTGACTTCGCGATCTCTTTGCCGCGCAGCTGTCCGCACGCCGCGGCGATGTCGCGTCCCTTGGAGCGACGCACCGTCACGCGCACGCCGTTCTTCACCAGCGTGTCGACGAAGCGATCGATCTCGCGGTCGGAGGGGCGCTTCATCCAGCCTGGCAGGTTCGCATCCTCGTTGAACGGGATCGCGTTCACCTTCGCGTGCAGCCCGCGGATCAGCTTCGCCAGCGCCACCGCGTCCTGCGTCGAGTCGTTGTAGCCGGCCAGCAGCACGTACTCGATGGTGACGTCGCGCCCCTTCTCCAGCGGGAAGTGCCGCAACGCCGCCATCAACCGCTCCAGCGGATACTTCGACGTGATCGGCATGATCTCTTCGCGGCGCTTGCGGTCGGGTGCATTGACCGAGATCGCCAGGTTCGGCCGCCGCTCGAGCTTCGCCAGTTGCTCGATCC
>DATLBM010000144.1:0-5929 GCA_035526885.1 Thermoanaerobaculia bacterium
CTTGCCCGATCCCGTTTCATAGAACGGCTTCAGATCGAACGCGGCCGCCTGTCCCGCGAACCACCGCGTCACCTCGGGCGGATACCGGTTCCACGACGCATCGGATTCCTCGATGCTCCAGAAGTAATTCTGCTCGTACTGGCTGTTCGTGCCGTTCGCGACCAGCGTACCGAAGCCGGCGTTCCAGTCGATCACGAAATCGGGGATCGGCCCATCGCAGCCCGCCGCTTCTTTCAGCGGCAATCGGAAGATGAGGTATTCGCCCGGATTGCACGCGCCGGCGAGAAATCCGTACTGTCCCGACGAGCAGGCGGTGCTGCTGTTCGTGTTCCAGATCCACGCGGCGGTGAGGTCGATGGCGTTCACGGGTCCCCAGAGGTTGATGTTGTTGACCTTGTTGGCTGACGCGTTGCCGTTGTTCGGACCGACGCTCGGCGCGTGCCACCCGTTGCTGTTGTTGCACGTGACGATGGCGGCGCTCAACGCCGCCGTTGTGGGTGCCGCGGTCAGCGAGTCCGCCAGCGGCAGTCCCGTCGCGCAGACCTGCCACAGCGGCGAGCCCGTGGTGACGAAGCCGGTGCCGATGCCGACCGATGCCAGGAATCCCTGGAAGACGCTGCCGTCGTCCCAGGCCGCGACATAGAGAAACGGATCGGTGGTGGTGAAGCCCGGCGCGATCAGCGCGCCGTTGCCGAACGAACGGCTGAACTGCATGGTATTGGCAGTCGTCACGGTTCCCGTGTAGCCGGCCAGGTGATTGTCAGCGACCGCGCGCACGTTGATCGTCTGCGCGGCGGCCATCGGCGCGATCGCCAGCGCCGCGATGAGCAGATACTTCGTCCATCGATCGAGTGAAGGCATGGTCTTTCTCTCCTTGCCTTGTTTCGACGGACGCCGCGATCGAATTCCGGAGCCGGCGCAGAAGCGCGCGCGGATCAGCCGCAATACATCGTGACGATCACGATCCGCGCAGAGACTCGAGCATCCCGTTGAGGTTCCAGGTGTCGAATCCCTCGACGATCCTGCCGTCGCGCACGATCAGCCACGTCGTCCCGCGAACGTCGATGCCGCGCTGCGAAGGAGCGAAGCCAAAGCCCTCGCCCGAATGATTGCCCGTGGCGCGCCAGCGAACGGCGGCGCGATCGCCGTCGGAGAGGATGTCCTCGATCTCGATGTGCACGTCCGAGAGTGCGCTGAAAAACATCGACTGCATTTCCCGGAAGCCTTTCGGCCCGCGGTATTCGCCGCCTTCCACGTGGCCGTAGGCGTCCGGCGCCATCAACTCCTCGCGGTTGGCGGTTGCCGGTTGCCGGTTGGCGGTTCGTGGGGGCCCAGACCGCGCCTGTGGTTGCGACGCCGTGCGTGCCATCGCCAACCGCCAACCGCCAACCGCCAACCACTCCGGCCAGGGGCCATTGTAAGTCGGTGCTCTCGCGGCGTAGCGTAGCGCGATGCATACGCGCGACGAGATCCTCTCCTTTCTCGATGACGTGCTGCGCGACGGCGTCGCGTACTGGAGCGCGTTCAGCGACGAGGAGTTCTTCGCGAACATCGGCGAGGCCTGGTCGCCGTCGGACAACGTTCGCCATCTCACGAAGTCCATCCGTCCCCTGACCAGGGCCCTGCGCCTGCCGAAGCCAATCGTGCGGCTGATGTTCGGCGGTCCGAAGCGCGAGCCGATGTCGTACGACGCGCTGGTGGCGTTCTATCGGGGCAAACTGGCCGAAGGCGGAACGGCCGGACGCTTTGCGCCGTCCGCGCGCGTCGTCACGGATCGCGCGGAAGTGATGTCGCACTTCGAGCAGGCCAATCGCGAATTACGCGCGGCCATCGCGAAGTGGCCTGACTGCGCGCTGGACCGCCATCAGCTCCCGCATCCGCTCCTGGGCAAGCTCACCGTGCGGGAGATGCTCTTCTTCACGCTGTACCACGAGCTGCATCACATCGACGGGGTCAGGCGCAGAAAACAGTAGGGCGGGCCGAAGCCCGCCCTACGTGAAACATCCGTGGAACCGTGACTAGAACTTGAAGCCCACCGAGAGGCGGTAGGTGCGCGGCGCCAGCGCGCGGTCCGCGATCTGCAGGGCGTCGGTGCTGTTCGGCTTCCCGAAGTTCAGGCCCTTCTGCCAGTTCGCGCCCATGTCGTAGCACTGCTGCGGCGTGTTGCCCTGCGGGCATTCCTTCGGCGTGTCCGTGAACGGGTTGAACGGACGCAGGCCGGAGTTGATCGTCTTCACCGTGCCGTCGGGGTTGAGCACCGGGGCCAGGCCCGTGCGCGACGTGATGACGTCGGTGTTGAGCTGCGACGGGTCGACGATGACGTTGGTGTTGAACACGTTCAACACGTCGCCGCGCACGAACGCCGACACCTTGCCGAACGACGGCGTGGTGTAGAGCAGCGCCAGGTCCGTGCCCAGACGCGCCTCGGTGTGGTACGCGCCGCGATCGCTGAAGAAGTAGTCGTGCGTCGTGCCCGCGGCGCTGAAGTTGTAGCCTGGGTTCGCCGCCAGACCGTTGAAGCACATCGTGGTGATCGTGGCCGTGCAGGCGCGGAAGTTCGCGTTGCGGCCCGTGGCGTCGATCCCGCCGATGGCCTCGTACGAGAAGCCGGAGTCGTAGGACTCGATACCCGAGATCGCGAACGAGCCGATGGGCGTGCTCAGGTCATACGAAGCCCAGAGGCGCGCGCGGTGACGGCGGTCCTGATTGAGATAGCCGACCGGACGGCGGCGGTCGTAGCTGAGGTACTGGGGATAGAAGATCTCCCCCGGAGTGTTGCGGATCGTAGCCGTGCCGGCACCTTCGCTGACGTCATTGCCGCGCAGCTTGGACCACGTGTAGTTGCCGCCGATGGAAAAACTCGTCATCGGCGACCAGTTGCCCTGCAGCTCCACGGCGTTGTAAGTGCGCTCGGTGTAGTCGTTGTCGTTGACGGTCACGCTCATGTCGGATTTCGCGCCGTTCGGGGCGGTGATGAAGGCGTTCGGCTCGTTGACCTGGCGGCCGTAGAAGTTGCCCCACTCGCGGTGCACGACGTCGAGACGCAGGGCCGCGCGCGGCGTCACCTGCATGCCGTAACCGACGGTCATTTCGTCGGCATACGGAGTCTGCAGCGACTCGCGGAAGATGGACCCGAATCCGGGATAGGACGACGACGTGAAGTTCGTGTTCGCCGTGCCGCCGATCGAGTCGAACCAGGCGAAGAGAATGGCCAGGGCCTGATCGGCCGGGACGAGCTGGTTGACGGGCGTGCCCGGCGCGTTGACGGCCGGGCCGGCGTAGGTCCACGTGAAGGCGCCCGGGCTGCCCGCGCCCTGCGCGGTGGAGAAGACGTTGGAGCCGTCGCCGATCTTGGTCGCGTAACGCGCGTAGTTCGCGGTCAGGCGATGCTTGCCGGTGCCCATGATGTCCCAGTTCAAGCCCAGGCGCGGGCTGATGTTGCTGTCGTCGGAGATCTGCTCGCCGTCGGCGTCCACGGCGTCGTTCGCGTCATAGCGAACGCCCAGGTTGAACGACAGGCGGTTGTTGAGGTCCCACTTGTCGTTGACGAAGAAGGCGTCGCTGCTCAGGTCCGTACCGTTGGACAGCGTGAAGATCGGCGTCCAGGTCAGCGTGGTCGTGCTGTCGAAACGCGGATAGACCTTGCTGCCGATCGACTCGTATCCGGTGAAGGTGTTGTCGATCACGCGGCCGAGGATGTTGAAGTTGCTGGCGCTCTGGTAGTTGTTGACGATGCGCGTCTCTTCGAAGCGGTCCGCGCCCACGGCGATGGAGTGGTTGCCGAGGCTGCGGGTGCTGAGGAAGTACGTGCCTTTGAGAGCTTTGCCGCCGCTGTTGCGCTCTTCCGGCGTGCACACGCCGCAGAACACCGGCGCGTTCATGCGCACCGCGGTGACCGAGTCCTGGATCCACGTGCCCTTGATGCGGTCCGTGAACCGTCCGCCGCTGTTGATGAAGGCGAACTCTTTCTCCGACCAGTTGGCTTCGACGACGAGATTGCTGCCGAAGATGCCGTTGTACTGAACGCTGGAAAGCTTGTTCGGCAGCGACCGCGATTCGACGATCGAGGCCTCGTCGTAGATGGAGGGGAAGAAGTTGTTCGACTCGACGTTCTTCACGTCCAGGTACGAACCGACGATGTTGTGGTTGGACGTGATGGCCGCGGTGAGCTTGCCCTCGTAACGCTTCTCGTCGAAGCCGTTGGCGAAGGCGATGTTCGTGCGGAACGTCGAGCGCGCGGTGGCGGTCTTCGCCTTGCGGCCCGCGGCGAAGAACCACAGGCGGTCGCGGATGACGCGGCCGCCCAGGGTCGCCTCATAGACCTGGTTGGTCTTGTCGATTGGATCGGCGGCGTTCGGGAAGTCCGGCGTCTCCGTCCAGTTGGGATTCGTGAACGAGTCGCGGAACGAGCCCGTGAACTCGTTGCCGCCCGACTTGGTCAACGTGTTGACCACACCGCCCGTGAAGCGGCCGTACTCCGCGGAGATGCCCGTGGTCACGACGGTCGTCTCCTGGATGGCGTCCTCGATGAAGAGGTTGTGCGGCTGGCCGCGCAGGTTCTCGTTCACGACCACGCCGTTGACCATGAAGATGTTGTCGTACGACGGTCCGCCGTTGATCGTGATCTGGCGGTTCACGCCGTTCGGGTTGACGCCCGGCGCGAGCAGCGTGGTGTCGCGGATGTTGCGTCCCACCGGGAGCTTCGAGATCTGCTCCTGGTTGAAGCTCGTGGCGACGCCGGTCGTCTCCAGCACCGCCGGCGCTTCCGCCGTCACGGTGATGGCCTCGGTGACCGAGCTGACCTTGAGATCGGCGTCGATCTTGAGCGGCTGCGACAACTGCACGCTGCCATGCTTCTCGACCGGCGCCATGCCCGCCAGCTCGAAACGCACTTTGTACGTTCCCGGCGGCAGCGACGGGAAGCTGTAGCCGCCCGCGTCGCCGGAGACGGCCGTGCGAGTTCCCTGGAGCTGCGGCGACGAAACCGTCACCGTCACTCCCGGGAGAGGGTTACCCTCGGACATGACGACGCCGGAAAGCGAGCCGGTCGTCTGTGCGATCAACGGAAGCGCACACACCACTGCGAGAAAACACAGAGCCAGACGGGAAAATCTCGGCATATCTCCTCCTGCGCAGAAGAACTCGATTTTGGGTTGTGCTCTCCTGCGGGAGCACGCGGCGCGCCGGTTGCGTCGTTTCCGTAAACTCTTGAAAACGATTACAAAACGTCACATGGGACGAAACGATCGTTCAAAAAGCCGGACGGGCGCGTACCGAAATGTGAATCGGAACGGCTATCGTTCGATAGGGTAGGACTTTGGAAGAACGCGACACACCGACGTGGCATCTCAGCGGCCGCGAGATTGCCATCATCACCGCCTTCTGGACTTCGCTCGCGGCGCTGACGGTGTTGAACCGTCTCTACGATCCGCGCGGCGAAGGACTGCGCATGATCTCGCGCGGCGGAAGCGGCCCGCTGGCGCTGCCATTCGTCGAAGCGTGGCTGTGGACCGCGCTCACGCCTCTGATCTTCTGGATCAGCAGCCGCTCCAGCGCCACGATGTCGCGCGCGGCGCGCATCGCGCTGCTGCTGCTGGCGGGCATCGTCATCGCGCTGTTCGTCGACGTCAGTCTCGACTTCGCGCGCGAGCTCGTTGCGCCGCGCCGCCGCCCCACGCCGATGTTCTCGCCGTTCCGCGGCTTCGTGCGATTCGGTCCGCTCAACCAACTGCTGATCTACGGCGCGGTGCTCACGGCGGGACTGGCGCGCGAGTATTTTCTGCGCGATCAGCGCCGGCGCCGCGAAGGAGTGCGGCTCGAAGCATTGCTCGCCACCGCGCGACTGGACGCGCTGCGCATGCAGCTCAATCCGCACTTTCTCTTCAACACGCTCCACGCCGTGTCCGCGCTCGTCGAGCGCGATCCCGCG
>DATLBM010000145.1:0-4545 GCA_035526885.1 Thermoanaerobaculia bacterium
GTCTATCGCCCGCTGCGCATGAGTGCCGAGGAGCTGCTGAAGGGGACGGAGCGGGCGTGGAAGATGACGTACAGCTATCGCGGGATGTTCGCGCGGCTGGCCGGCGCGCGCGTGCAGTTGCCCATCGCCATCCCCGCCAACCTCGGGTATCGCTTTTACGCGCATCACCTCAATCAGTACTACACGTGCGACTGGGCTTCGCCCGGTTGGCGGTTGCCGGTTGGCGGTTGGCGGTTGCCTCTCGCCGTCCCCGACAACCGACAACCGCCAACCGCCAACTGACCATGCGACTGACCCTCATCCATCCCTGCATCGGCAGACGCGTCGGGGAGAACTACATCCGCACGTGGCAGATGGAACCGCTCGCGCCGGCGGTGCTGGCCGGAATCACGCCGCGCGACGTCGAGGTCAGGTTCTACGACGATCGCATGGAGGCGATTCCGTACGACGAGCGCACCGACCTCGTGGCCATCAGCATCGAGACCTACACAGCGCGGCGCGCGTACGAGATCGCCTCTGAATACCGGAAGCGCGGCGTGCCCGTGGTCATGGGCGGCTTTCACGCGACGCTCGTTCCGGACGAGGTCAGCGAGTACGCGGACGCGGTCGTGATCGGCGAGGCGGAAGGGTTGTGGCCGCAGGTCATCGACGACTTTCGCGCGGGCACGCTGCAGCGCGTGTATCGCGCGCCGAAGCGTCCGTCGCTGGCGGGCGCGATCGCCGATCGCTCGATCTTCGACGGCAAGCGCTATCTGCCGCTGGGACTCGTGGAAGCGGGACGCGGCTGCCATTTCGCCTGCGAGTTCTGCGCGATCCAGTCGTATTTCGCGTCCACGCAGACGCGCAGGCCGGCCGAAGAAGTGTGCGACGAAGTGCAGCGGATGAAGAAGCCGCTCTACTTTTTCGTCGACGACAACATCACCTCCAATCTCGACGAGGCCAAGGAGCTCTATCGCCGGCTCATCCCGCTGAAGATCCGCTGGGTGAGCCAGGCCTCGATCAACGTCGCGCACGACGAGGAGCTCCTGAAGCTGCTCAAAGCGAGCGGCTGCCAGGGACTGCTGATCGGCTTCGAGTCCCTCGATCCCGCGAACCTGAGGCGCATGCACAAGTCGTTCAACACGATGAAGGGCGGCTACGAGGTGGCGCTGGAAAATCTCCGCCGCCACGGCATCCGTCTCTACGTCACCTTCATCCTCGGATACGACGGCGACTCGCACCAGTCGCTGCGCGAAGTGGTGCGGTTCGCCGAGCGCCACAAGTTCTACATCGTGGCCTTCAATCACCTCACGCCGTTCCCCGGCACGCCGCTCTACGACCGCCTGCAAAGCGAGGGGCGATTGCTGTTCGACAAGTGGTGGCTCGATCCGAGCTATCGATACGGCATGGTGCCGTACACGCCGGCGGGCATGACCGCGGACGAGGTGAAGGAAGGCTGCATCTCGGCGCGCAAGGATTTCTATCGATGGAGCTCCATCGCGCGGCGCAGCGTCGACTCCGTGAACGCGGGCTCGCTGTACATGGGCGCGAAGTTCTTCATGATCAATTACCTGATCCGCCGCGAGGTCACCGAGCGCCGCGATTACCCGCTGGGCGATCAGGCCTTTCGCGGCGAGCTCTTGAAGGTGCGCGCGTGATCTCGTTCTCGCTTGCGTCGCGCGACGACGACGCGGGCATCCGCGCGCTGCTGGCGAACAATCCGATGCCCGGCCGCATCCGCGTGCGCTTCGAGCGCGAGCCTTCGTATTTCGCGGGCTGCGATTCCGCTGACGACGTGCTCGTCGCCCGCGACGGTTCTGCAGTGGTGGGCGTCGCATGCCGCTCCATTCGTCCGCTGTTCCTCAATGGCGAAGTGGAGCAGATCGGCTACCTCGGGCAGTTGCGCGTCGACCGCGCGTATCGCGGGCAGTTGCTCACCGCGCGCGGCTATCGCGTCATGCGCGAGCTGCACGAAGAGCGCCCCGCGCGCGGGTACTACACGACCATCGTGGACGGGAACGCGCAGGCGGAGGGCGTGCTGGTGCGCCGCAGCCGCGGGGTGATGCCGCGGTACCGGTTCGTGGAGCGCTTGTTCACGCTGGCGATCAATGTCAAAACGTGGCCACGGGCTTCAGCCCGTCGCCACTTCGAATATCGCGACGGGCTGAAGCCCGTCGCCACGTTTGCATTGAACCTGTCTCCCGCGTATGCCCCGCGCGGCGAGATCATCACCGTGCCCGGCGGCAGCGCCGCGTTGGTCGATCAGCGCGCGTACAAACAAACGGTCATCGATGGCTACGATCGCGCGCTCGGCCTGGCGCGTCCGCTCTACAACGCGTTCGCGAAGATCAGGCTCCCCAAACCAAACACCACGCTCAACCATGCTTACGTCACGCATTTTCGTGGCGAGGATCCGTATCCGCTGATCAACGCCATTCTCGAGAGAGCGAAATGCTTCGATCACGTCCTCTTTGGCTTCACCGAAAGCGATCCGGCGCTGGAAGCCGCGCGCAGGTTCAAGCCGGTCGAGTACATCAGCAGCATCTACACCGTGGCCTTCGACGATCACGACGACTTTCATGAGCGACTCCTTGCCCGGCCTCGCGCCCTCGATCTCGCCGCGCTGTGACGTCGTCCGCCGCGACGCGCTCACGCGCCGCGACCGCGATGCCATGTTCGCGCTCTACACGGCCTACTTCGCCACGGCCGACCGCGTCACCTTCGAGCGCGATCTCGCCGAAAAAGAGTGGGTGATCCTGCTCTGCGACGACGACGGCGCCATCGCCGGCTTCTCCACGCTCATGCGCCTGCACTTCGGCGGCGCCACCGTGTTCTTCTCCGGCGACACCATCGTGGCGAAACATCGCTGGGGCACGTTCGATCTGCCGCGCCTGTGGGCGCAGCACGTCTTCGCACACGCCGGCGCGAACACGTACTGGTTTCTCATCAGCAGCGGATGGAGGACGTATCGCTATCTGCCGCTGTTCTTCCGCGAGTTCCATCCGCGCGATGCGGGGATGAAGCCGCTGCTGGATCGCATCGCCATCGCGAAATTCGGCGACGCCTACGACGCGCGCACCGGCGTCATTCGTCTGGCCACGCCCGCGCCGTTGCGCGAAGGCGTGTCCGATCCCGACGCGCGCATGAGCAACCCGCACGTGCGCTTCTTCGTCGAGGCCAATCCCGGACACGCGGACGGCGACGAGCTGGCCTGCCTGGTGCGAGTCGGCGTCGACAACCTCACGCCCGCGGGATTGCGCATGATCGGCAGGCGCTGATGCCGCTTCGCCCCGCGCTGGCGAACGCGTTATGGCTCGCCTCCGCAGCGCGCTCCGCGCGAGCGTTTCGCGCGAACCTCAATCGCGTGGCGGAGGTGCAGCGGGCCATGGTGGGCAACGTCGAGCAATTTCGAAAACGCCATCCCATCCAGACGTGGGACGAACGTACGACGCGCTTCAGCCCTTCGCTGAAGGTCGAACGCTGGGTCCGCACCAGCGGCTCCTCCGGTCCCGCCAAAGACATCCCCTACACGCGCGAGCTGCGCAAACAGTTCGACGCCGCCATCGCTCCGTGGATCGTCAACCTCTTTACCAGCGAGCCGCGCGCGTTCTCAGGTCAGGCCTACTGGTCGATCTCCCCGGACGGCGACTCCGACGAAGAAGTCCTCGGCCCCATCACGAAGCGTCTCGTTCGCGCCGTGCAGGCCGTGCCTGCGCACGTGCGCCTCACGAACGAAAACTTTCGCGAGGAGACGCTGCGGCATCTCACGCGATGCCGCGCGCTCTCGCTGATCTCCGTGTGGCATCCGAGCTTCCTCGATCTGCTCGTGGGCGATCTCGACACCGGGCGAACGTGGCCGAAGCTGCGCGTGATCAGCTGCTGGGCCGACGCAAACGCCGCGGACGCGGCGCGAGCGCTCGCGAAAAAGTTCCCGCACGCGAAGATCCAGCCGAAAGGACTCCTGTCCACGGAAGGCTTCGTGACCATTCCCTTCGACGGCGCGCACGTGCTTGCCTACCGCTCGCATTTCTTCGAGTTCCGCGACGGCGACGACGTGCGCCTCGCGCACGAGGTGGAGGTGGGAAAGCGCTACGACGTCATCCTCACCACCGGCGGCGGCCTGATTCGTCATGCGACCGAGGACGTCGTCGAAGTGACCGGCTTCCTGAGGCAGGCGCCGGCGCTGAGGTTCATCGGCCGCGCCAACCACGTCTCCGATCATTTCGGCGAAAAGCTCAACGAGATCTTCGTTCGCGAATGCCTCGAGCGCGCGCTGCGCGGCGTCCCCCGCGATTTCGCCATGCTCGCCTGCGACGGCAACGCCTACGTCCTCTACATCGAGAGCGATGCCGAGGTTCCCGTCGACGCCGTCGAACGCGAGCTGCGCCAGAGCCATCACTACGATCTCGCCCGCCGCCTCGGACAACTCGCGCCGCTGCGTCTGCAGCGCGTGCGCAACGGCGCCGCGAACTACCTGCGCGTGAAGAGCGCGACGCAAACGCTCGGCGCCATCAAGATCCCCGCGCTGGATCGCGATCAGGGCTGGAGCGAGGCTTTGTAGCGTGG
>DATLBM010000146.1:0-7036 GCA_035526885.1 Thermoanaerobaculia bacterium
GAGCTCTGCGCGTAGATCTGGTCGCGCTCGAAGAAGTAGTCGTTGGCGACGAGGATCAGCGGAATCTCCGTCCCCGGCAGCACCGTCCGCAGAAAAGTCGCCTCGGCCGCCCAATCCGCCCACGCAATCGTCACCGTGGGCATGACCGGATAGGGCGTGACGCCGTTCTTCTCGAACCAGTGCCGCGCCTGACGGTAGTAGGGCATGAAGATCACGACGTCGTGACCGAGCTTCGCCAGCGCCTTGGGAAGCGAGCCGCAGACGTCGCCGAGGCCGCCGGTTTTGGCGATGGGTGAGACTTCAGCGGTGGCGAAAACGACTCGCATCAAGAAACCGCGATCGACGCGTACCCCACGACGTGCGAGTAGTCCCCGTTCACATCACCTGACGTCGCGTGTTTGATCAGCTTCGCGTTGGAAGCGCCCAGCGCGTTGGCCGCGACGAGCATCGTCGTCGTGGGGATGAAGCCGCACATCGAGACATCGTACTCGTCGACCACGCGCCACAGCTCTCGCGGATTCCGCGCCAGCACCTGGTCGATCGCCAGCTGGTCCTTGCGCAGCGTCTCGCGCTGATCTTCATAGTGATTGAGATCGGAGCTGGCCAGGATGGCGACCGGCTCCTTCTCTTCTTTCAGAACATCGGCGATGGCGCGGCCGATCTCTTCGGCGTAGTCGTAGCGATGTGCGCCGAGGCAGATGGGGACGAAGGTGAAATCGCCGAGGAGACGCTGGAGAAACGGGAGCTGCACTTCGAGCGAATGCTCGCGGGCGTGCGCGCGGACGTCCTCCGCGAGCAAGGGCGTCTTCGACATGAGCGCGTCGGCGAGAGAGCTCTCGATGGCCACGTCGCCGAACGGCGTGCGCCATGCGCCTTCGCGATTGATGGCGGCGAAGTGCCCCGCGCCGGTGTGATTCGGGCAGAGGATGATCAGCCGCTTCGGGAGCTCCGCCAGCGCGTAGATCGCGGCGGCCACGTGTCCGCTGTACATGAGCCCCGCGTGCGGCACGACGGCGCCGATCATCCGCTCCTTCGCCGGCGCGGGCGGATTCGCGGAGAAGCACGCATCCACCTGCTGGCGCAGGCGCTCGGGCGTGCCTTCGTAGAACGTGCCGGCGACGGCGGGCGGGCGGATGTACATCGCTTTTAGTTTAGGACCTATAGGTCGTATAGGTCCTATAGGTCCTATCGCGGAAAGCTCGGCGAGTACAGCACCGAATTCAGAAAGATCGGCAGCGTGCCGCGCCAGAACAAACGAAAGTGCGGATCGTCTGCAAAAGTGATGACCTGGCCGCGGCCGTACGGCTCGCTCACCACGTACACCGATCCCTTGATGCGCGTCAGCGACTCATCCCAGGCCACGCCCGAGATCAGCGGCTCTTTCTCGTCGATGGTCAGGATGTTGTCCACCTTCTTCGCCAGCGGGAGGAAGGCGTTGCTGCCCTCGATCAGCACCGCGGGCGGGCGCGGCACGCCGAAGGTGAGGTAAGAGCGGTCGTTCATCGACGTGCGGAACGCCGAGCCGGGCACGCGGAAGTCGTTGTAGCGATCGGTCTGCGGCGCGTCCTTGTCGTCGTCCTTCTTTTTCGGCGGCTCCCACGGTTTGAGCTTCGAGATCTCCACGTCTTTCTCGCGGAGGAACGAGCTCGCGCCTTTGACGGCCACGATCGTGCCGCCTTCGTTCACCCACTGCTTCAACTTCTCCACGCCGCGTTTGCCGACGCGCGAAGAGTAGTTGCCGTCCGGGAAGACCAGCACTTCGTACTTGTGCAGATCGAGGTTGCCGAGGGTCTCGGCGGAGAGCACGCTGTGCGGGATGGGCGTGTCGACGTCGAGCGTGTGCCAGAGCATGCCGAACGAAGTCGAGTCGCTGCCAGGACCGCCGACCAGACCGATGTTCGGCTGCTTCACGTAATGGACTTTGTCCGATCCGAACGACGAGCCGCCGAGCCAACCCGACTCCAGCGGATACACGCTCACTCCGGCTGCCCTGGCGATGGCCTGCAGCCGCGTGTCGATGTTGTCGTTGTTGCCGCGCAGGATGATCAGCGAGCCGCGCGCGAACGTGTGGTCGCCGGCGTTCACGGCGCTGTCGACGACGTTGAAACGCACTTTCTCTTCGAGCAGGCGTCCGGCGAAGCGATAGAGCTGCGGATCGTTGCCGTCGACGAGGTAGCCGTACGATCCCGTGCGGAACGCCGCCGGTCCCACCGGCGCGTAATCGCGCGTGCCGGTCACCGGCGCCGTCGTCACCCACGCCTCGACGTTCATCGCCAGGGGCAGGGACCACGTGGTGAGATCGTAGAAATCATCCGGCTCGTCGGCGTCGGCTTTCGCGCGCTGCTCTTCGACGAATCCCTTGCTGAACGCGGGCGATTTCTCCAGCAGCGTGTTCGCCAGCGCGCCGCGCGGCTGTTTCGTGCTGACCACGACCGTGCCGGCGGGGAAGGACTTCGTCTCGGTGACGTCGCGATCGAGGCGCGTGGCGCGGATGCTCGTGGCGGCGCCGAGGGACTCGACCTTGATGCCGTTGCGCTGGAGATTGTCGATGAGCGCGCCGAAGTTCGGCGAGCCGGGCACGATCACGAACGTGTTCCTGCCCGTCTCGATCTGATTGCGCGCCGCGTCGTACGTGTAACGCAGCAGCTCCGCGCGATGCTCCGCGGCGGTGCGCACGGTGGTGATGCCGGTGGTGTAGTGACGCGTGGCGCGGTCGGCCAGCGTGAGGAGCGTGCCGTCCTCGCGCTCGATGGCGGTGCCGGCGCGGCCGTGTCCGGCCATCTCGTAGGTCATGCCGATGGCGCCGTGCAGCGACGGCCACGAGTCGCCGTATCCCGGATAGAAGAGATCGAAGTGCTCGGCCACGTAGAAAGGCCAGTTCCGGCGCGAGAACTCGGCGGCGTTGGCGCGGCCGAACACGTCCAGCCAGTCCTCGACCTGCTTGGGCAGATTCGCGTTGATCGGTTTCGCGTCCGGCGGGAAGAAGTACGACGAGGTCCAGCCCATCTCGTGAAAGTCGACGAAGACCTGCGGCATCCATTCGCGATAGGCCGCGGTGCGCGCCTGCGTCTCGCGCTGCGACTGCCAGGCCCAGTCGCGATTCATGTCGATGAGGTAGTGGTTGTAGCGGCCGCCCGGCCACGGCTCCTGATGCTCGAACGCCTCGGGATTCACGTTCGGCTTGACGCCGCGCGTGCGGTGGAACCACTGGATGTACCGCTCGCGCCCGTCCGGATTCTCGAGCGGATCGATGATGACCACCACGTCGTCGAGCAGCTTCGCGTTCGCCGTCAAAAGGTCATACGCGACCATCATCGACGCCTCGGCACTGGACGACTCGTTGCCGTGGACGCCGAACGCGAGCCACACGACGGCGGGGGTGTTCCTGGCGATGTTCGCAACGTCGCCCTCGCCGCGCGCGAGACTGGTGACGTTGCCGCGAATCTCACTCAACGCGCCATGATTCTTCGCGGAAGTGAGCGTCGCCAGGACGAGCGGGCGGTCTTCGTACGTCGAGCCGATCCGCTTCATGGTGATGAGGTTCGAGCGCTTCGCCAGCTCGTCGAAGTACTCGAGGATGCGGTAGTGGGGCGTGAAGCGATCGCCGATCTTGTACCCGAGGAACTCTTCGGGAGACGGGACCTGTGCGAACGCGGCGGTGCAGACGAACGTCAGAATCAGAATGAACGCAAGGCGGCGTGTCATAGGCTGCGAATTCTACCGGCACGGCCGGTTGCGCTGGTTGGCAAAGCCGCGGGCACGGTGTCATAACTGCTGCCATTCATGGCGATGCAACTCATTTCCATCACCGGCGCGATCCTCGTGCTCACCGCCTACACCGCGCACCAGCTGCGCCGGCTGCGCTTCCGCACGGTCACGTATCAACTGCTGAACCTCTGCGGCGGGGCCATGCTGTGCTGGGCCGCGATCTCCACGCGCCAGGCCGGATTGATCCTGATGGAGGGCGCGTGGACCGTGGTCAGCGCGTACGGACTGGTGCGGGTGATGCGGAGGCGCGCGGTGTCATCCTGAGCCCCGCAGAGGGCGAAGGACCTTCCCCGTGGCGCATGGGAAGATCCTTCGACTCCGCTGCGCTCCGCTTGAGCCCCGCAAAGGGCGAAGGACCTTCCCCGTGGCGCATGGGAAGGTCCTTCGTCGTCTTCGCGACTTCAGGATGACACGGGTTCGACTTCTTCTTCCGCCACGGCGTTCGACTTCGCGTGGATGCCCAGGCGCTTCATCATCTCGTTGAGCGTGGAGGGCTTCACCTGCAGCAGCTCCGCGGCGCGTTTCTGCACGCCGTTGGCGAGCTCCAGCGACTGCAGGATCATCGTGCGCTCGTAGTTCGAGACGGCGTCCTTCAGCGAGATGCCTTCCGCGGGAACGACCGTGGCCGGTTGATCGGTGCGCGTCGGGTAGCGGAGGTAATCCGGCAGCAGCTCCGGCGTGATGCGGTCGCCCGTGCACAGCACCACCGCGCGCTCGATCGTGTTCTCCAGCTCGCGCACGTTGCCCGGCCACGCGTGATCCATGAGGATGCGCATCGCGTCCGGCGTGACCTCGCGCACCTTGCGGCGGTTCTCCTCCGAATACTTCTGCAGGAAGTGCTGCACGAGGAGCGGGATGTCCTCGCGGCGGCGGCGCAGCGGCGGCAACTGAATGGTGATGACGTTCAGGCGGTAGTAGAGGTCTTCGCGGAATCGCTGCTCGGCCATGAGCTTCTGCAGGTCCGCGTTCGTGGCGGCGATGATGCGCACGTCGACCTTCACCGTCTCGACGGAGCCGAGGCGCATGAACTCTTTTTCCTGGATCACGCGCAGGAGCTTGGCCTGCGTTTCCAGATTGATGTTGCCGATCTCGTCGAGGAAGATCGAGCCGTCGTCCGCGACTTCGAACAGGCCGCGCTTGGTGGCGATGGCGCCCGTGAACGCGCCCTTCATGTGACCGAACAGCGAGGACTCGAGCAGCTCGGGCGGCAGCGATCCGGAGTTCACGGTCACGAACGCGTTGCGCGCGCGCGGACTGGCGTGATGGATCGCCTTGGCCACGAGCTCCTTGCCCGTGCCCGATTCGCCCTGCACGAGGATGTTGGAGCGCGACGGGGCGGCCAGGCGGATCAGGTCGAAGACCTTCCGCATGATCTCGCTCTTGCCGATGATGTTGGAGTAGGCGTACTTCTCGGAGAGCTCTTCCTTGAGGCGCTCGTTCTCGGAGGAGAGTCGGCGCTGCTCGAGCGCCTTGTTGAACGTCAGGACCACTTCCTCGTTCTTGAACGGCTTGGGGATGTAGTGGAAGGCGCCGTGTTTCATCGCCTCGATCGCGCCGTCGATGGACGAGAAGGCGGTGATGACGATGACCGGCAGCGTGGGGTTGGCGATGCGGATGGCGCGCAGGGTGTCGATGCCGCTGATGCCGGGCAGCATGACGTCGAGGATGGCCAGGTCGACCTCTTCGGCATCGAGGACGCTCAGTGCTTCTTCGCCGCTCGCGGCCAGGACGACGTCGAACCCCTCGCGCCGGAGCACGGTGTCGAGTACATCCCGCAGGACTTCTTCGTCGTCGACGATGAGGATTCGCATTCGCTCGTTCAGGACGCCGCGCTCACGGCAGCATCTTCACGCTTTGTTACGGCTACCTTCGGCAACGTAATCGAAAACTCGGCTCCGTTGCCAGGAGTGCTCTCGACCGAAATTTCTCCGTCGGAGGCGTGAATGATGCGGCGGCTGATGGCCAGGCCGAGGCCGGTGCCGCCCTGCCCGCGCTTCGTCGTGACCAGCGGCTCGAAGATACGGCCGAGCATGTCGGGCGCAATCCCCTTGCCGTCATCGCGAACGCGAATCACCACCCGATCCTCTGCATCTTCCACGGAGACCCAGACGTTCCCGCCATCGGCGACGGCATCGCGGGCATTGAGCAGCACGTTGGTCAGAACCTGCTGCAGATCGTGAAAGTTCCCGCGCACCCTGGCGTGCGGCAGCCCGGCCAGATGCACGGCGACGTTTTTGATCTTCAGGAGGTCTTCGTGGAGGACGACCGTGGCGGTGACGAGATCGGCGATGTCGACGAGCTCGCGCGACCGCGGACGGTTGGCGATGAGGTCGAGGAGGTTGTTGACCAGGCTGGAGGCCCGGAAGGTCTGCTGCTCCATTTTCTTCAGGAGCCGGTACTTCGGATCCTCCTCGGAGGTCTCGGCCAGGAGGAGCTGGGCGTAGGACGAGATGCCGGTGAGCGGCGTGTTGACTTCGTGCGCGACGCCGGCCGCGAGGAGGCCGAGGGAAGCCAGACGCTCCTTGTCCTGCAGCTCGCGCTCGAGCCGCACGCGGTCGGAGATGTCGCCGATGACGAGCACGCGCGCGCCGTCCGCGATGTCGCCGGCATACAACGGGCTCGACGTGACGGTGACTTCCTTTTCGACGCCCTGGCGATTCACGAAATGCGTGGAGAGCGTCTTGGTCGGCGTCTGCACCAGCTCATCGTAAGGCGGGAAGAGCGTGGAGATCGGCTCGTGCGAGTGGTCGTCGCCGACCAGCTCCCAGAAGGCGCGGTTGGCGGTGAGCACGGTGCCGTCGCTGGAGACGACCGCGATCGACGACAGCGATGACTCGATGATGTTCTCGTTGTACTCCTTGAGCGCGCGGATCTCTTCGAGCTGGCGGCGCAGCTTGCCGTACAGGCGGGAGTTCTCGATGGCCAGCGCGACGGGGGCGGTCAGGCTGCCGATGAGGTGGAGGTCGTCGCGCGAGAGCGGCTCGTCGCCGTGACGCATGCCGAGGAGCAGCAATCCCTGCAACTCACCGCGGTTGCGCAGCGGGAAGATGTAGCGATAGCCGGCCTCGAGCAACTGCCACGGCAGGTCGGAGCCGTCCGGCAGTCGCGGGTCGGTGAGAATCATCGGCCCTTCTTTCGGCATGACCCCAAAATCCTCGGCGGTTGCGCGGCGCGGGACGCCGGATTCCGGATCGTAGATGACCAGCGTCGAGCCTTCGCGCGTGTAGAGGTTCATGCGCTCGATGAGCAGCGTGGCGCGCATGCGCTC
>DATLBM010000147.1:0-8408 GCA_035526885.1 Thermoanaerobaculia bacterium
CTCGCGGACGTCAAAGTCCACGACGCCTTCACCGCGGCCGACCGCGAGTTCATCGAGCGCATGGACATGTTCTTCCTGGCCACGGTCGACGCGGACGGGCAGCCGACCTGTTCGTACAAAGGCGGCGATCCGGGGTTCGTAGCCGTGCTCGACGATCGCACGCTGGCCTTCCCGAACTACGACGGCAACGGCATGTACCTCTCCATGGGCAATCTCGCGGAGACGCGCGCCGTGGGGCTGTTGTTCATCGACTTCGAGTCGCAACGCCGGATGCGGGTCGACGGGACGGCGGCGATCTCGACGGAGCCGTCGCTCACGGCGCGGTATCCGGAGGCGCAGTTCGTAGTCCTCGTGGAGGCGCGGCGGATCTATCCGAACTGTCCCCGCTACATTCACAAGTACAAGCTCGTGGAGCGCTCGGCGTTCGTCCCGCGGCATGACGCGCAAACGCCGGTGCCGGACTGGAAGCGCGCGCCGTGGGCGGCGGACGTCTTGCCGGCGCGGTAGGTATCGCCAGCGCTACTTCCGCGGCTTGATCCGCAGATGCTCCTCCTGCAGTTCAATCGCGTTCATCGTCGGCTTCATGTGCTGCAGCTTCGCCGTGACCTTCGTGCGCACCCGCTTGAGTGCCGTGAGCACCATCCCGGGGCCGGGCGTGCCGAACGGATCGAAGAACACCGTGCCGTAGTGCATCTTGCCGTCCACGGCGTTGACCCACATCGGGTGATAGACCAGGTGAAACTGATCCTGCAGGTAACCGCCGGCGGTTTGATAATCGCCGTACCAGAAGCCGTTGGATGCGTCGAAGCCCTGCGCGCCGCCGCCCTGCTGCGAGATCGTGAAGTCCGGGGTGTATTTGCCGTCGCCGAGGATGAAGCGGCCGCGGATCGTGATCGAACGATCGACGCTGTTGAAGTCGTACCAGTACAGCAGCGCCGGTCCCGCGAAGTCGAGGTGAATGGCCTGCAGGTGGAATGCGACGTCGTTGGGATTCTTCGTGGCCGGCGTAATCGGGATGGCCGCCTCGCGAAACGGAATGGTCGAGCCTTCGAAGAAAATCCGGTAGCCGTGACCCTTTCCCGGAATCGTGTCGGGCATGATCATCGTGGCCTTTGCCGTGCCCGGCGTGCGCGTGAGGATCGTGTGCGCATGAATGTTCGCCTGCAGCGCCGAATATGGCGCCGCACTCGAATTGAGGCCGTCATAGCCGAACTGATTGGCGGCCGGCTCCTTGACCTGCTGTCCATAAGACCAGACGCCGTTCGATTTCGTGGCCCGCACCAGATAGTCGCTGAAGCCACTGCCGATCGCGAACGTGTTGTCGTCGAACGGTACGAGGCCCATGCGCCAGCCGGTCGTTGGCAGCATGGGCAGGATGGTCCATGACGCCGCGCCGGCGTCCAGTTTGGCGACGACGGTTTTGTTCACCGACGTATTCGACAATGCGAATTTCGCCGATCCCGGATCGGGGACGCGGCCGACGCATTGAAACGTGAGCAGGATCTGATTGCGCGCCAGATCGGCCCGGGCCAGCTGTCCGTCCGATCCGCCCATGTCGTAAATCCACTCGTCGCCCGCTTTGTGAATCGGACATGACCCGCCGTAATGATCGGTGGACCACACGCTGCCGCATTTGACGCAGGTCCGCCATTTGTTCTGCATGTTGGAGGCGAAGAAGCCGTCGTCCTTGTCGACGGCCATGTGATAGTCGGGACTGCCGGCGCCGTCGTGCTGACGGACGAGCGGGCAGCGCGACGCGGCCTGGTTGTTCCCGTAGAAGAGCAGTCCGCAGCGCGTGCAGCGACGCCAGCCGCTCTGACCCGCGATACCGGTGGGCAGCTGGGTGAAGACTTTCAGGTGCACGCCGGAATCATCGTGCGTGCCCCCGCTGGGACACGAGTCTCCCGTAGCGCCGATCTTGTAAGCCCCCTGGCATTTCGAGCACTGCGCCCACAAGGGGTCACCGATTCCGGCGACGGTGCTGAGCGCGATCTGATATGCATTGACCAGGTCATGCGTCCCGCCGCGTGCACATTCATTGGACGCAGCCGACGCGCCGAACGCGGTCTGGCATTTCGCGCACCAGCGCCAGCCCGTCTGCATGTTCGGGTGCTGTGCGTCCCACACCAGAAAGTAATTGGCCGAGTCGGCCGTGTGGGTCTGCAGCGAGCAGGCATTGGCCGAAGTGCCGGCGCGATAAACCGTGCCGCAGGTATTGCAGACGCGGTAATTCGTTTCGTTCACATGGCCGCTGACGTCATTGGAGTCGAGGATGTAGCGCTCCGCGGTCGGCCAATGGGGCAATCCGAACGGACAGAAGGTCGGGCCACCCTCGCGATAGAGCTGCTGGCAATTGGTGCAGCGGCGGAACACCTCGGCGCCGGGAACGGGAGCGGCCGCGTTGATGCGCATCACGTACTTCGTGCCGGTGGCCTCGTGAAACTGCCCGGGCTGGCCTTGCGGGAAGGCGCAGGTCTTATCGCCTGCCTGGGCGGAATCCATTTCGAGGTTCGGCATCGGCGTGAAGTGCGCGCCGCAGTCGGTCGACTTCCACACCAGGAGCGTCGAGCGCGCGCCCGGCCCGAAGTCGGTTCGGTACGCATGCGCGAACCACGACGGCGGAGTGGTGCCGAGCGGCGACTTCGAGAATGCGCCCATCAGCAGATAAACCTCGCCGTTGCGAAAGGCGACCAGGTCGTGATCGCTCGTGCCGAAGCGATAGTTTTGCGCGATCGAATTCGGCAGCTTCGCCACGTCGGCGAATTTCGTCGCCGTGTTCGGCCCGGTGAGGTCGCGATAGGCGATCCGCTTTCCTTCGGCTGGGCCGAACTCGGGACCGTATTGTTCGGTCGAGGCGATGATCCGTCCCGCGGGGCAGGGCGGCGCGCCTACGGGCACGACGGCCGATTGTCCCTCGCCCGCCGTGAGGTCGATGACCTGTTCATCCTGCACCGTGAACGTCTGCGCAAGAACGGCGATGTTTCCCCAGAGGCAGAGCAAGGTCGCGAAAGCAAAGCGCTTCATGATTCCTCCCCGCTGTTCGTGACGGGATCACGGTTTTCGTTGCATGGGGGTTTGCGGAATATTGTCCGCGATCGCCGGCCGCGGCGCACGGCGCAGTTGTTCCGGTACGCGCGGCGAGCAGCACGCCCGGGCCAGCGCGGCGCGGTCGCGTTGCATTTCCCGATCTTCGCGCAGCGACGCGATGACGGCCTCGAAGGCCGCGCGCAGCGTCGGATGCCCGGGAGGCGTGATGGCGTAATGCGCCCATTTCCCCTCGCGGCGCGCGGACACCAGCTCCGCGCTCCGCAGGGAAGCGAGGTGGCGCGAGATCTTCGGCTGCGGCTCGTCGAGCACTTCGACGAAGAAGCACACGCAGACCTCGCCGTCCGACATCAGGTTCAGGAGGCGCAGGCGGGTGCGGTCGCCCAGGGCCAGGAACAGCTCTTCCATCGCTTCCGCCGTTTTCTTTTTCATATGCGCCTTGACAGATGTGACTCGCGGACTCATATTCGCATCATCGAATGTGAGGAGATGATCATGCCATCGGAAGTCCAGGTTCTCAAGGCCCACGTGTCCATCAACGTCCGCAACGTCGAGCGCAGCATCGCCTTCTACCGCGGCATGCTGGGCATCGAGCCCTCCAAGGTGCGCACGGGCTACGCGAAGTTCGACGTGCAGAATCCGCCGCTCAACCTCGCCCTCAACGAAGTGCCGAATCTCCCGGGCGCCGGCGCGCTGTCGCACCTCGGCCTGCAGGTTGGCTCGACCGAGGACGTGCTGGGCATCCGCACGCGCTGGGCGGAGGCGGGCCTCATCACCCGCGACGAGATGCAGACCGACTGCTGCTACGCCACGCAGGACAAGACCTGGGTGCGCGATCCGGACGGCAACGAGTGGGAGGCGTTCGTCGTGCTCGAGGACAACCTGCCCGAGGTGGAGAAGGCGAAGTCGTGCTGCTCGACCACGGCCGGAACCTGCGCCACCGCGTAACACCACTCGTTATACTGTCGCCCTCGGGAGGCGATGATGATTCTTCTTCCTCTGCTCCTTCTGCTCGACGCTCCGCCGCAGCCGCAAGCCGATAAGCCTCTCGAAGAGACGAAGAAGAACATCGTCGTCCTCAAGGGCGTCCCCACCTCGCAGCTCATCCCCATCATGACCGTCATGGCCAACTCCCTCGGCGTCCCCTGCACGCATTGCCACGAGGCGGCCTGGGAGTCCGACGCGAAACCGGCGAAGGAGACGGCGCGGCGGATGATCCGCATGACGCGGCAGATCAACGACACGAACTTCGGCGGCAAGGTGGTCGTGTCGTGCAACACGTGCCATCGCGGCAGTCCGCGTCCCGTGAACGTGCCGCTCGTCGCGAACGCCGGCTGGAACAAGCCCGCAACGGCGGAGGTCAAGCCGGAGCTCGCATCCGCGGATGAGATCTTCACTCGTTATCAAAAGGCTTTAGGCACCGGCACCGCAAACAACCGGCTCATGCAGGGCATCGCCACTGCGGTGAGTGGACGCGGCGAGCCGCGCAGCGCGACGTTCGAGTTGTACCAGGAGCCGCCGCGCAAATCCGAGTTGAAGATGGAGCTGCCGTATCCGGGCGAAGCGAACCGCGGCCTCGCATACTTTTTCGATGCCGCGACGCTCCGCGATCGCTACGCCAACGTCAAGACGATCGGCGTGGACACGATCCGCGGCCGCAACGTCTACGTCGTCGAAGCGGAACCGAAGGACGGCGGCAGGCCGGAGCGCCTCTTCTTCGACGCGCTCTCCGGCCTCTTGCTGCGACGTCATCGCGAGACGCCGACGCTGGTCGGCATGCTGCCCGAGGAGATCGACTACGACGACTACCGCACGGTGGACGGATTGGCAGTGCCGTTCCTCGTGCAATGGTCGCGGGCGGACTACCAGGTCACGCACCGCGTGGCGACGGTCAAGCAGAACGTGACGCGGTAGCCTCGCTTCGCTGAGAGACGACGAGAGCGCCTCCGGCGGGCCGGCACGGCCGGCAGCGCTTGTTGGCCCAGCCCGGACGCACGGTGTACGCGCTGAACGCGGCTCTCGGCAGCCGCACGTGTTTCGTCGGCGCTGCCGGCCGTGCCGGCCCGCCGGAGGCGCTCCGGTCGTTTCCCCAGCGGAGCGACTACAGCGTCGCCTCGTGGTGCTCGAAGTGCCGCTTCACCTTGCGCACCTGCCAGGCGGCGTAGCCGCCGCCGATCGCAAGCAGAAGGATCCCGGCGAAGATGCGCACGATGCCGCTCGCGGCTTTTGCGGCCAGCGAGAACAGCCATGTACCGACGATGATCGACACGATGGAGAGGATGCCTGCGCGCACGGCGATGCCTTTCGCGGTCTCGCGGATGCTGAGGGGAGCGGGGTCATTGGGGATCATGGTCATGCCTCCGGAGAGAGCAACGATCGCGCCCGGCCGAAGTAGGGAAATAAGCCTTTCCGGGCTTATCCTAGAAGGCGGAGGGAGCCCCCGTGAAAATCAGAGACCGCATTGCCTACGCGCTGTCGGCTGTGCTGATCGTGTTCGCGGTTGTGTACGCCGTCGACTGGCACATTGCCGACCTGAAGTTCTGGACGTACCACATCACGCTGGGCGGTTCCGAGGTGTTCCTGTTCCTGGCGCTGGTGCCGGGGGTGCTTGCGATCGTCTATCACCTCGTCACCGTGCGCGATCGCCGCGAGCAGAACCTGGCCGACATCAAGCTCTACTTCGCGTGGCTGGACGATCGCAAGAAAGAACGGCGTGAGCATCAGGCGCGCAAGCGCGTCGGACCTTCCACGACCACGCCGATCAGCGCCAACGCGGCCACCATGCTCCTCACGGCCGTCTTTCTTTTCGTGGCCATCATCGCCGCGTATACGAAGTGGAAAGGCACGCCGCTCGCCGGCGTCGTGTACGCGGGACTCGGTGCGTATTCGGCCGTCCTCTACTTCATGATGTCGCGGCTTTACGCGAGCGCGTTGTCGTCGCGATTCCTGATGGCCAACGCCATCGGCAGCGCGTCCGCCGTGGTCATGGGCTGGGTCTTCGCCGCCGTCGGCGTCGAGATCCTCGGCATCAGCGACAAGAGCTTCAGCCTGAACGCGGTGCTCTACCTGACCGGCCTCTTTCACAAGTGGGCGTTCGATGCGCTGCGCCGCCGCGCGCGCAAGCTGTTCGGGCAGCCCGAGCCCGAGACCGTGGAGCTGGCGCTGTCCACGATCGAAGGCATCGACGACGTGCACGCGGACCTGCTCGTCGAGTACGGCGTGTCGACCGTGCAGCATCTCGCCACCGCCGAGCCGGGCGAGTTGTGCGAGCGCACGCTGCTGCCCATGGACCGCATCGCCGACTGGATCGATCAGGCCCTCCTGGTGGCCCACTTCAAGAAGCAGATCGGCGCCGCCCGCTCCCTCGGCATCCGCGGCAGCATGGATCTGGTGATGATCTACGACCGCGCCATCGTCAGCGCGGACAACACGATGTCCAAGCTGCTGGACAGCCTCGCGGAGAAAACATCGATGCCGCGGGCGGCGGTCGACTCCATCGCCCTCAAGCTGCGCGACGACTACTCGGTCAACCTCTGCTACGCATTGCAGGAAGGAAAAGAGTACGAGAAGACGCCTACCGCCGATACCGTGGTGCCGGGCGTCGCGCAGGAGCTGAGCGCGCGCTACGACTTCGTCAACGCGCAGGGCAACACGCAGTTCGAGATCAAGAGGCGCGCCGTCAGCGGAACATGAAGAACACCGCGCCGAGCAGGCACAGGCCCGCCCACAGGAAATTGAGGCTGACGGGCTGGCGCATGTAGAAGACCGCGAAAGGAACGAAGACGGACAGCGTCACCACTTCCTGAATGATCTTCAACTGCGCCAGCGTCAGGCGCTGAAAGCCGATGCAAGCGCCGCCACGACCCACGGCTTCGTGGCCAGGTTCTTCAGATGCGCGTACCAGGCGAACGTCATGAAGACGTTCGAGACGATGAGCAGGGCGACGGTGATGACGATCGTGCGCATGGCGGGCCTACTCGTATCATGCGGCGCGATGAAGAGCGATTTCGATTTTCTGCACGGACGGTGGGACGTCGTGCATCGCAAGCGCGTGGACGATGAAGTTCACGCTGCGTGTCATCCTGAGCGAAGCGCAGCGGAGTCGAAGGACCTTCCACGCTTCGTGGCACGCCGGAAGGTCCCTCGACCGTCTACGCCGCTCGGAACGACACTCATGGCTCCACTCTCAAGCCACCCACCGCCCCCGCATCCGCGTAGATCGAGCGATAGCGCTTGTACGAGTTCATCACTTTGCGCACGTAGTGCTTGGTCTCGTCGAAGTTCACGGCGGTGAGGAAGTAGTCGTCGCCGTCCGCGGCCTGCAGGCGATTCCACAGCGCGACCTGTTTCGGCCCGGCGTTGTACGCCGCTGCGATGCGATAGCGATTGCCGGCGAACTGTCCACCAAGCTCGCTGATGTATTTCGCACCGAGACGGATGATCACGCGCGGGTCGTATAAATCTTCGGGATCGACGTCGACCAGTCCGACGTCACGGCCGATGTCGCGCGCGGTCGTGATGATGAACTGCAACAGCCCGCGCGCCGCGGCCTGCGACTTCGCACGCGGATTGAAGCGCGACTCCTCGCGCATGATCGACAGCACGAGCGTCGGATCGGACCCGAACTTCTTCGCGTCCTCGGCGATGAATCCGTAGAAATAGCGCGGATACAAAAGCTGCCGCACGACGCCCGGCAAAAGGTCGGGATGAAAGTCCGCGGGCACGGCTTTCATCATCACTTCGATGGCGTAGATGGAGGACTTGGAGGCGCTGCCGAGGTGCAGGGCGTAGGAGCGGGTGAGCGCGGCGCGGGCGGGACGGAGTGCCCACTGCTTCTCGATGTACGACGCCGCTTCGTCCTGCAGTCCCATCGCCATCAACAGCTCGTCCGGCGAGTCGGCCTTCGGAAACGACGGCAGCGTGGCCGGCTGCAGCGCCAGCACGTCCTTGTAGACCGGGAGCTGGCGATAGATGTCGGCCAGGATGCGCAACTGCTTCTCGCGATCCCGCGAGGACAGCAAAACGCGATCGGTCTGAATGCTCTTCGCGAGCTCGAACTGTTTCGTCGCGACCAGCTTCGCCACCTGCTGCTCGCGCAACGCGAGCTCGCTGGCGAGCTTCGGCGCCATGGCCGCGGAGTCGAGCCGCGTGCGCGCGAAATACGCAAAGTGCGACGGCGCCTTCGAGCGCAGCACTTCGAGGTACGCGCGGAACGCGGCGGGCGGATCGCGCTGCTCGAGCGCACGCGCGCGCCAGTACGCGAGCTCGGCGTCGTCGTAGTCGTCGCGCAGATTCGCGGGGATCGAATTCAGCGCGGACACGGCGGCCGGCGCGTTGTTCGCGGCGATCATCCCCACCGCGTA
>DATLBM010000148.1:0-5516 GCA_035526885.1 Thermoanaerobaculia bacterium
AGATGATCGGCGGTGGGTGCCATGACCCAGCCGGCGCGCGCGTCGCGGAAGAAGCGTTCCACGCCGACCTGCTTCGAGAACGCGGCGCCGCCGCAGGCCTTCATCGCGAGATCGGTGACGTCGGTCGCCGCTTCGATCGAGGAGAGCCGCGATTGCAGGACGAAGAGCGGCGCGGCCTCGGACCCGCTCTCGATCACATCGAGCGTGTAGCCGAGGAGCGCGCGCGACTGCGAGACGCGCACGCTCATGTCGGCCAGGCGCGCGCGCAGCGTCGGCAGGTCCCGCAGCGACGTTCCCGTGTGCGCGAAGCCCGTGGTCTGCATGTGCTGCGCGGTGCGGTCGACGGCGGCGCGGCAGATGCCGTTGGCCATGGCCGCGGTGCCGATCGAGAACCAGGGCAGCACGACCTGCAGCATCGTGTTCGCGCCTTCGCCCTGCGGGCTGATGAGCGAGCCGGCGGCGACGTGGTGCTGCTCGATCGCGACCGGCGAGGAGTCGTTCGCGCGCAGCCCGAGGCCGCGGAACGTGCCGTTCGTGCGCACGCCGGCGTCGCCTCGGCGGATCAGGTACACCGTCGACTCGAGCGGCGACTCGGCGCCGGGCCGCTGCGCGCTGGAGACGTACGAGTCGGCGTGATCGGCGGAGGTGACCCACGACTTCGACGCGGAGGTGGTGAAGCCGCCGTTCCCGTCCGGCTCGAGCCGCGACACCGGCGCCCAGAACTGCGAGCGCGAGCCGGTCTCGGAGAAGGCGAGAGTCGTGAGATGACGGCCCGCGGCGATCTCGCGCAGGATCTCGCTTCGCCCTTCCAGCGCGGCGGACGAGGCGATCGCCTGCGCCGCGGTGACGTGCATGACGTAGATCATCGCCGTGGACGGGCAGGCCGTGGCCAGCTCCTCGACGACGGCGGCGAAGGTGCGCATCGATTCGCCGGCTCCGCCGGCCTCCGCCGGCACGCAAAGCCCGAGCAGCCCGGCCTCGGCGATCGCCTTCAGATTCTCGGCGGGGAACTGCCCGGATTCATCAGCCCTCGCGGCGTTTTCCGAGACGATGCCGGCCGCGAGCGTTCCGGCGCTGGCAAAGTGCGGGTTCTGTTCGTCGTGAAGATATGGATGGACCATGGCCGCGAAGTATATGGGTGGAAATAGAAGAACAATGTGCAAACAAACGTGGCGTCGGGCTTCAGTCCGTCGCGATATTGGACATCGCGACGGGCTGAAGCCCGTCGCCACGTGTTCTTCTAATTTAGACTGCGCGCATGAAGAAGCTCGCGCTGGCACTCGGACTCGTTGTCTGCACGGTTCCCCACGCATCGGCGCAGGAGCTCTCGGCCGCGGATCTCGACCGCCGCCGCGTGCAGTTGCGCAAGCTCCTCGACGAGCAGTGGGAGTACACGCTCCGCACGAGTCCCGAGTTCGCCTCCATCCTCGGCGACCGCCGCTACGACGACCAGGTCAGCGACAACTCGCAGAAGGCCATCGTCGCCGACCAGGCGGAGTCGCGCCGCTTCCTGAAGCGTTTCGAGGCCGTCGACACGACGGCGTTCTCGGATCAGGAGAAGCTCAATCGCGATCTCATGGTCCGCGGGCTCCGCGACTCCCTCGGCTGGGCCGAGCTGCGCGTCTGGCAGATGCCGGTCAATCAGATGGGCGGCATCCACCTCAACGCCGCGCAGTTCCCGTCGATGCTGCCGTTCGCCACGGTGCAGGATTACGAGTCCTACATCACGCGCATGTCGAAGTTCCCGAAGTCGATCGACGACACGATCGCCAACATGCGCGCGGGCATGGCCTCCAAACGCATGCCGCCGAAATTCCTTTTGGAGAAAGTCGCGCAGCAGGCGGCGGACATCGCCAATACGCCCGCGGAGAAATCGCCGTTCGCGCAGCCGCTGGAGAAAATGCCGGACAGTTTCCCGGCCGAGGAGAAAGACCGCATTCGCAGCGGCTTCATGGCCCGCATCAAGGATTCGGTATTGCCCGCGTATGCGAAATTCGCGAAATTCGTGCGCGATGAATACGCACCGGCCGGACGCACGGAAGTGGGCGTATGGGCGCTGCCCAATGGCCGCGCGCATTACGCATTTCTCGTCAAGAATCAGACCACTACGAATCTGACTCCCGAGGAAATTCACGAGATCGGATTGCGCGAGGTGGCGCGCATCGAAGGCGAAATGCTCGCCATCGCAAAATCCCTCGGCTTCAATGATCTGAAATCCTTCAATGCCTCGCTGGAAACCAATCCACACGTGGCCGTGACGTCGGGCGAACAGATTCTCGAAAACTATCGCAAATACACGGCGCAGATGTACGAGAAGCTCCCGCAGCTCTTCGGACGCATGCCGAAAGCGAAGATGGAAATCGTTCCCACGCCGTCATTCCGCGAGGCCAACGCCTCGGGCGCCGAGTACAACACCGGCTCACCCGACGGCACGCGTCCCGGACGCGTTTACGTCAATACCTTCGAGGCCACCAAGCGCAAAACGCTGTCGCAGGAATCGACGGCCTATCACGAGGGCGTGCCTGGACATCACATGCAGCTCTCCATTCAGCAGGAACTGGTGGATTTGCCGCCGTTCCGGCAGCAGGGCGGCGAAACGGCATTCGTCGAAGGCTGGGCGCTCTACACCGAACGCCTGGGCAAGGAAGTGGGCTTCTACCAGGACCCGTACAGCGATTACGGCCGCCTCAATGACGAAATGCTGCGCGCCATTCGACTGGTCGTCGACACGGGACTCCACTCGAAGAAATGGACGCGCGAACAGGTCGTGCAGTTCTTTCACGATCATTCGGCCATCGACGAGGTGGAAATCCAGAGCGAAACGGACCGCTACATCGTCTGGCCGGGACAGGCGCTGGCGTACAAGATCGGCCAATTGAAAATTCTCGAGTTGCGCGAGCGCGCGCAGAAAGCGCTCGGTCCGAAATTCGACATCCGCGCCTTCCACGACGAGCTCCTCGGCGCGGGCGCGCTGCCGCTGGACGTCCTCGAAGAGCGCATGGAGCAGTGGATGACACGTCAGCGCGCGTCGTCCTGAATCGCGCAGACGGCGAAGGATTTTCTTCTTGCCAGAACTGCCCGAGGTTGAGACGTATGCGCGGTATTTCGCGCGGCATGCGTTGAAGCAGCGCATTACGCGGGTGGAAGTGCTCGACGAGCGCATTCTCGGCGAGATCCGAACGCCGGTGTTCGTGCGCGCATTGAAGGGCCGGATATTTTCGGAAGTGCGCCGGCATGGGAAACATTTGTTCGCCGCCGCCGGCAAAACGTGGCTGCATCTGCATTTCGGCATGAGCGGCGATCTGCATTACGGTACGGAGGTCCCGCGTTTCGCGCGCGTCGTGTTCCGATTCGAGAACGAGAAACTGCTGGCGTTCGAGGACATGCGTTTGTTTGGCGTCGCGGATCTCGTCTCCGATCCGGACGCGTTCATTGTCGAGCGCGGACTCGGCCCGGATCCGTTGTCATTGACGGCGGCGAAATTCGCGGCGCTCTTCGAAAAACGCCGCGGCGCGATCAAATCGCTGTTGATGACCCAGGAAGTGATCGCCGGGCTGGGCAATCTCTACGTCGACGAGCTCCTGTACCAGACGTCGATTCACCCGCGGCGTCCCGTCGACCAATTGACCTCCGCCGAAATCAAAAAGATGTACACGAACATGCGCAAGATCCTGCGTGCGGCGATATCGCGGCAGGCGCGCGAGGGCCACTGGCCGCGCAATTACCTCTACCACCACCGCGAGGCAGGCGAGCGCTGTCCGCGCTGCGGCGGGACGATTCGCCGCGCGGTGGTGTTCGGCCGCACCACCTACTTTTGCGCGAAGCATCAGCGCTGAGGAGTTTCTCGATGTCTTACGAGCCCATTTCCCTGGCCGCGAAATTCGCAAAATTCTCCGATCAATTCCGCCCCAAGACCATCGCCCGGATGAACGACTACGAGTTCAAGCTCGTGCGCGCGGAAGGCGACTTCGTGTGGCACTCGCACGAGGACACGGACGAGACGTTCCTGATCCTGGAAGGCGAACTGGTCATCGAGTTCCGCGACGGACGCGTGGTCCTCGGCCCCGGCGAGATGTTCGTCGTGCCGAAAGGGAAAGAGCACAAGCCGTTCGCGAAGTCGGAGTGCAAGTTGATGCTCATCGAGCCGGCCGGCGTCGTGAACACGGGCGATGCCGGTGGAGGCGCGCTCACGGCGCCGAACGACGTCTGGATTTGATTTCTCGGGTTGGTGTGTCCAAAGGGCATGTTCATTCGTCGCGTGCTCCCGATTCTCGCCCTGCTGGCCTGCCGCCGCGAGCCGCCGCAGGTGGCCGGCACTCCGGCACTGCCTCCGCCGCCGCGGAAGCCGGCCCCCAGCCCGTACGCGGGCTGCTACTCCGTCATTCCGCCGCTTGCCTTCACCGACACGGATCGCATCGACGAGCTGCAACTCGTGGCGACGCCGCAACGCGCCGTCATCGCGCCGCCGGCGGTTTCCTGTCCCGATTTCTGTTCGTGGGAGGAGAAGGACGGCGGCGTCATCGTCGGGCTCGGCACGGGATTCGTGGGCTGGGGACTGACGCTTCATCCCACCGCCCGCGGACTGGAAGGGATGGCCGAGTTCGGATCGGACGCGCCGGTGGAGAGCCGGCCGAGGAAGGTCGCGCTCGTACGGAAACCGTGCGGGTGACGCGGCGGGAATTCCCTCCTCCGGTACGCCGTTCGCCCGGCCTGTTCGCGAGCGCTCCACCCGCGCGTGTCATGATGCGGTGTGTCGACGCAGCGCAGGAGGTCAGAATGGCATCAGCCCGGCCGTCTTTTACCAAGCGGCAACGTGAGAACGCGAAGAAGGAACGAAAGCAGCTGAAGTTGGAGAAGCGCGCCGCCCGCAAGGAAAACGGCGTCGACGACGAGTCCATGTTCGGCGAAGTGGTGGCAGAGACGCCCATCGAAGAATAGACATCGCACTGGAGGTCCATGCGCGTCCGGCCCCGGTCTCTACTCGTCTCCATCGCAGTGGCAGTGATCGCCGTGGCGTGCTCGCACGCCACGCAGACCGCTCCCGCGGCCGCGCACGCCGGCCACGAGCTCGGCTCCGTGCACTTTCCAATCAGTTGCTCGCCGCACGCGCAGCAGCAGTTCGATCACGCCGTCGCGCTGCTGCATCACATGACGTATCCCGAGGCGCGGCACGTCTTCGAGGAGATCACGGCGGAGGAGCCGCGGTGCGCGATGGCGCACTGGGGCGTGGCCATGACGCTCTTCCAGCCCCTCTGGCCCACGCGTCCCGGGCCGAAGGACCTGCAGCGCGGCTGGGACGAAGTGCAGGAGGCCAGGGCCGCCGCCGTTCCCACCGATCGCGAGCGATTCTTCATCGACGCCGCGGAGGCTTTCTTCACCGATCCCTCCGCGACGGATTACTGGGCGCGCATCGGACGGTGGGAAAAAGCGCTGGAGCGCGCGTACGCCGCGTTGCCCGAGGACTCGGAAGTGCAGGCTTTTTACGCGCTCGCGCATCTGGCCACGACGCCCGCCAC
>DATLBM010000149.1:0-4879 GCA_035526885.1 Thermoanaerobaculia bacterium
GGCACCACGCTCTACGCGCACAACGCGGACAAGCTGATGATCCCGGCGTCGAACCGCAAGCTCTTCGCCGCCGCCACCATCGCCAACTGCCTCGGCCTCGACACACGACTGCACACGAACGTCTATCGCGACGGCCAGGACCTCATCCTTCGCGGCGACGGCGATCCCTCCCTCGGCTCCTGGCGCTACACGCGCGAAAACGACTTCGACCGCGTCACCATTCCCGCCGCCTGGAAGTACGGAAACCTCGGCACCGATTACTCGGCGCCCGTCGACGCCATCACCTGGGGCGAGAACGAGCTGCCCGGCGATCGCGCGGTCGCCGAGCCGGCGATGTACGCGGGCAACGCGCTGCGCGACGCGCTCGAGCAGCGCGGCGTCGCGGTGATGAACGTGCGCGTCAACACCGAGCCGCGCGATTGGGGCACTCCCATCGCCACGCTGGCGTCGCCGTTCATCGGAGACCTGCTGCGCACGGTCCTCAAGAACAGCCACAACCTCTACGCCGAGATGCTCCTCAAGCGCGCCGGCGACGGCACGTATCCGGGCGCGTTCGAGCGCGAGCGCCTCGTGCTCACGAGTGATGCGCATGTCCCCGCGAACACGTTCCGTTTCGCCGACGGCTCCGGCCTCGCGCCCGACGATCTCGTCGAGCCGCGCGCCACGATCGCCGTGCTGCGCTGGATGAATCATCCTTCGCGCCGCGCGTTCTGGTGGGACACGCTGGCCACGCCGAACCAGGAGGGCACGCTGCACTACCGCCTCGTCGAGCTCGAGCCGCGTCTGCGCGGAAAGACCGGCACGATCAACGGCGTGAATGCTCTCTCCGGCATCATCGCCATGCCCAACGGCCGCTTCCGCTATTTCTCGATCATGGTCAACCACCACATCGGCGACTCCGACGAGGCCGTGAAAATCATCGACCGCATCGTGACGCTCGCGGCGACACCCGGCGCACCGCTGCGCGATGAAGGGATCGATCTCGTGTTCGCGACGAAGTGAGTTGTTGTTGCCGTGTTGCCGGTTGCCGTGTTGCCGGCGCGACATGGCCTGGACGCCATGACTCGCCGGCAACCAGCAACCGGTAACCGGCAACACAAACGCTACCGACGCGCGAAGCGCTCCCCGAACAAAGTCAACGAGTTGACCTTCTTCTCCTCATCCAAAGAAAAAGCGACCGGCTCGTCGAGCCCAGCCTCGGAAGACTCCGCGCGGAAGACGTCGTAGTGAAAGTGGGTCAGCGGCGTGGTGATGTGCTGCCACTGCAGCACGAGCGCGCCGTCCTTCACGCTGATCTTCACCGCGCCGTAGCCGGGATGTTCGTACGTGCCGGCGTAGTCGTCGAGCGCGTGCGTCGGCGTCGTGTCAGGGATGCGTTTGGCGAGGCGCTCCTCTTTGTCCTTCGCGTCCTTCTCATCGGAGCGGCGCTCGGCGGCGAGGTAGTACGCGCTCCAGTCGCGCGACGGCTTGCCGTCGCGGAAGATGTCGGCGATGGCGTGGCGCATGGCGTAGAGGCTGTAGCCGCGCTCGACGTTGATCATCAGCACGTATCCGATGTTGCGCTCGGGCAGCAGCACGACATGCGTGCGGTAGCCGTTCAGCGCGCCGGCGTGCGCGACCATCAGCTCGCCGCGATAGTCCGAGACGTTCCAGCCCATCGCGTAGGCCATGAGGTTCGTCTCCGGGTTGACCTCCGCCGTCGCGCCTTCCATGCGAATGACGGTGTGCGGCGTCTTCGTCTCCGCGAGCAGCTTCGGATCGAGGATCTGCACGCCGTCGAACTTGCCGTCGGCGAGCTGGAAGCGGATCCAGTTGGCCATGTCGCGCGCCGATGATTTGATGGCGCCGCCCGGACCGATCGTGCGCGTGTCACTGGCGGTCCGCTCCGTCATGCGTCCCGTTTTCCAGTCATAGCGATAGCTGGCGGCGTGATCGCTGGCCGCCCAGTCGGCGTCGGTGGTGACGGTGTGCGTCATCTTCAGCGGCGTGAAGATCCGCGCGCGCACGAAATCATCCCAGGACATGCCCGAGGTCTGGGCCACCGCCTCGCCGGCGGCGATGAACATGATGTTCTGGTACTGGTAGGTGGTGCGGAACGGCTTCGTCAGCGCGACGCTGGCCATGGCCCGGATCACGTCCTCGCGCGTCAGCGGCGTGTCATCCCACAGCTCGTCGTGCCGCGAGAGTCCCGTGCGATGCGTGACGATGTCCCGCAGGGTCACGTTCTGGTCGGCGCACATGTCCGAGAGGTGAAAGTAAGGGAGGTGCTTGCGCACCGGATCGTCGAAAGTCAACTTGTTGTCCATCGCCAGCATGGCCAGCGCGGTGGAGGTGAACGCCTTCGACGTCGACGCGATCTGGAACAGCGTGTCCGGCGTCACCGTTGCGGCACGCCCCAGCTCTTTGACTCCGTAACCCTTCGCGAAGATCACGCGATCGTTCTGCACGACGGCGATCGACGCGGCGGGGATGTTCCACGCGCGGATGATGTCCGCGATAGCGCGATCGATCTCTTTGACAGGCTGCGCGGAGACGGTGGTGGCAAGGAGCAGCGCGATGACGAAACGCATGCGCGCGATTGTAAGAGGATGACTTACAGCCGAATGATCTGATTGATCGCCGCCACCACCCGCAGCGATCGCGCGCTCCGCGCCACCGTCACCTCGGACAGTCCATGCGACATCAGCGCCTTGCGTCCGTGCTTGTTCCACCAGCGCCCGATGTACACGTTCGAGCCGATGCGGCCGATCACCAGCTCGCCGTTCGCCGCGCGGCCGCGCTGGCGCAGTTCGACCACCAGCAGGTCGCCGTCCGAGATGCCGTGATCGAACAGCGAGTCGCCGCGCACGCGGAAGACGATCTCGCCTTCGTCGATGAGCGCCTTGGGCACGGCCACGTGGTCCTTTTTCGACTCATCGATCGGGTAGCCGTGCCGGATCTCGCCGGACAGCTCCAGCTCCATGTAATCCGGGCGCTCGCGGAGGATGTCCGCGGTTGCGGCCTGCGGCGCGTCGATGCGGCGGATGGGCATCTTGGGGAAAGACGACGAAAGGTTGTCCCTGGGGGCGAGCCCGAGGATGTTTTCGGCGCGGGCGAGGATGGCGTGGGCGCGCTCGGCTTCGGCGCGGGCCTCGCGGATCGTATCCGTCAGCAGGGGGACGTTGACGCCGCCGTCGTCCTTGGAGCGGAGGGAGAGGTCGCCGATCTGGATTTCGGCCAGCTCGAGAACGGACGCGACGCGCTGGAGGATGTTGACCGAGACGTTCGCGCCTTTCTCCAGGGCAGCGAGGTGCCTCCGGCTGACTCCGGCGAGTTTGGCGAGCCTGGCTTGCGTCAGGTTCTTGCGGATGCGGGCTTCGCGAACGGTTTCACCGAGCATGTTAGGAACTTATAGGTTACTAATCGCGTGCGTACTTGGCAACAGAGCGAAAAAAACTGCAAGGGGTCGCAGATCAGAGATTTGCGAGAGTGCGGCGGCTCAGCGCGCGCTTCGGGTCGACGACTCCTTCATGCACGGACACTCTCGCACACGGTGTGACGCAAAGACACTTTTCCACCCCCTGTAGCGCATATTCGTGACAGTGCCGTAAAGAGAGGGAGAAAGAAGGACAGAAGGGGTAAGTTCAGGACTGACTTGAGGTTGCGCAGTATCGTGCGCCGGAGAAGCCGATTTGTGCACGTGCGGATTGACATCCATCCTGCACATCGCTAGTATGCAACATACTGCACATGCCGACACGTCTCGAAGCGTTTTTGAAGAGCAGGGGCATCAAGCCGGCGCACCTCGCACGGGAGTCGGGCTACAGCCGCCAGCACCTTTTGCGGCTGCGGACTGGAAGGATGGAGCCGACGCGGCGCTGTATTGCCGCCATCGCGGCCGCGTGCCGCCGGCTCTCGGGCGAGAGCGTCCGCGCTTCTGACCTGTTCGATCTGGAAGGGGAGGATCAGTAGCAGCCATTGCAGCAGGAGAAGCATAGTCCCGCCGTCGAGCGATTCACAACACGCCGCGTGGCGCTCGTGGAAGGGGACCGCGACACTGCGGAAATGCTGCACATGTTCTTCCAATTGATGGAGCTGGAGTGCTGTCTGGTGCTCCCGGACGCGCACGCCGTTTCCAACTTGCGTAGATTGGCGCCCGATGTTCTGATCCTCGATCTCGATCTTCCTGATCTACGCGCGCTGGACATCGCGCGCGAACTTCGCGCGATCCCCACCATTCTTTTGACGAGCTTTGCGCCGCAGCTGCTGCCCATCGACGCGCCCGTCCTGGCCAAGCCGCGCGATGAGATCGAAGAGATGTTGCGACTCTTCGAGTTGGTGTTGGCCACTGTTTGAATATCATTCGCCGCCATGAAGCGCGCGCTCCTGCTCTCTCTCGCATTTCTCGCCGCATGCGCCACCGCGCCGCCGCCGAAGACTCCCGAGGCGCCTCGACCGCGCGCCGCGCTCGGCCCGCACGGCTTCGAGCTGACCAGCGTCGACCGCTCCGTCTCGCCCTGCGACGACTTCTATCAATACGCCACCGGCGGCTGGCAGAAGGCGAACCCCCTCCCGGCCATCTATTCGCGCTTCGGGCGATTCGAGGAAGTCGCTGATCGCAATCGCGAGCGCCTGCGCGAGATCCTCGAGACCTCCGCCAAAGCCACGAGCTCACAGCCCGGCAGCGCGGAGCAGAAGATCGGCGACTTCTGGGCCGCGTGCATGGACGAGACGTCGCTGGAGACTCGAGGGTCCGCGCCCATCCGTCCCTCGCTCGATCGCATCGCCGCCATCCGCGATCGCGCGGGCGTCGTCGCGGAGATCCATCGCCAGCAGCAGATGGGCCTCGCGCCGCTCTTCCGCTTCTCCGCGCAGAACGACTTCAAGAACAGCCAGATGA
>DATLBM010000150.1:0-19451 GCA_035526885.1 Thermoanaerobaculia bacterium
CATCGACTACGCGTTCGAGGCGGCGCTGCACGTGCGCCGCAACACGAGCGTGCCCGTGGTCCTCGGCGACATGACGAAGATGCCGTTCCTCACGGGCGTGTTCGACGGCGTCACCACCGGCGAGACGCTCGAACATCTCGATGACGACGCCGCTGCCGCGCGCGAGATCGCTCGCGTGCTCGGCGAGGGCGGCGCATGCATCGCGACCGTCCCCGCGCTGCAAAGCCTCTGGTCCGCCTCGGACGACTACTACGAGCACCGCCGCCGTTACTCGCGCTCGCAGCTCGCGTCGCTCTTTCCCTCGCTGCGCCTGGAGAAGGCGCGGTACTGGGGCTTCCCGATCGTCCTCGCGTACGACACGCTTTTCCTCCTGCCGATGAACAAACGCCGCGCCCGCCGCGCCGTGACCGAAGACGCGGCTCTCCAGTCGGTAGCGAAAGCCGGCCGCTCTCGCGGCCTCGTGCGCGTCGTTCGCGCGGTCTTCTCTCTGGATCGGCTCTTCGAATGGATTCCGTTCGGGCCGGGTTTGTTGATGGTGGGAAGAAAGCCGAGGTAGGATCGAGGCGATGGCGAAGATGAAGTCGAATGCCGGAGCGACTACTCTGGAGCCGCCACCGGGCGAGTTCGGTCCGATCACGTGGATCGAGTTTCAGGCGCTCCCTGCGGACGTGAGAGTGCGCCGCGCGCAGCGTCTCGCCGCGAAGTGGATGGCGCTGAAGGGTAAGGTCGACATCACCCTCGACATCGACGAGTCCCGTGGCCGTAATCGTCGATAGCTCCACGGTCGTCGATTTCCTTCACGGACGGTCGTCGCCCGCACTGGAGCGCGCCATCACCGACGCCACGCTGGTTTTGTCGCCGCTGGTCATCGCGGAGATTCTCTCCGGTGACGCGACGCCCGCTCAACGCGAGCTCGTTGCTGATCTGCTTCAGGAATCGCCGGTCCACGCCACCCCGCTCGAACACTGGATGAACGTCGGCGCGCTTCGCCGCATCCTCCGCACCAAAGGCCTCAACGTCACCCTCCCCGACGCCCACGTCGCCCAGTGCGCTCTCGACCTCGACGCCACCCTCCTCACCCGCGATGAGATCTTTGCGGGCATCGCAAAGCACACGGCGCTGCGCGTCCTTCGTTAGAATCCCCGCCGTAGCAACCGGGAGGAAACGCCGATGAGCGACGGGTTCGACAAACCCAGCAGGAACGAAGACGAGTATTTCGCGCGGCAGGAGCTCGAGCGCCGCAAGCAGTGGGCGAAAGAGCAGGCCGCGAAGATGGCCGGCGACGAGAAGGAGCAAATCAAGCAGGCGCACTGGATGAAGTGTCCCAAGTGCGGCATGGACCTGCAGGAGATCGCCGTGCACGGCGTGAAAGTCGATCAGTGCGCGCACTGCGGCGGCGTGTTCCTCGACGCCGGTGAGCTCGACCAGCTCACCAAACACGACGAAGGCGTGATGGGCCGCGTCTTCGGCATCTTCCGCTGATGCTCTTCCTCGGGCCCGCGGAGCTCCGCGCGCTCGATGCCGGTGCGCTCGGGGAGCTCCTCGCGCGCACCGACTGCGTCGTCGCATTCGGCGACGGCGACATCCGCGGCGTAGCCGCGGCCGCGCTCCTCTTCGCCGATTACGCCGTGATCGCGAAAGGCGCCGCGCTCATCATCGACACGAACGAAGGATGGGCCGCCGCCGCATGGCGTCTGCGGCGACGGACGATTGCGTGGGCGTTTCGCGGAGCGAAGGCGGAAGAGATCGTCGACGAGATCACCGGACAAACAGCGGAGCAGTGGCGCGAGGAATGGATGCGCCATCGCAGCGTTATGGCACTCGACTCCGCCGCCGCGCTCATCCGCTCGCACGGAGGTGACGCGCTCGAGCGCGCCGAGTTCGCCCGCCTCTTCGCCGCCGGCGAGCCCCAGAAGGGCTTGGGCGCGTTCCTCGCTAAGACACGACCGACGTATAGTGGAGAGCCATCATGAGCCGCAACGAGACCGACGTCCGCCCCAGCGCCGCACCCGTTCTGCCGCAGCCTCCGCAGTCGCGTGAGGAGCAGCTTCCGCTCTTCTCCAAAGACGCCCTGGGCGCCGTGCAGAAGGAAGAGACGCGGTGGCGCCGCGACGTCCTCGATCCGGTTCTGAAGAAGAAGTCCTTCTGGAAGAGCGACTTCACGACCGTGAGTGGGATGGATGTGAATCCCATGGCCACGCCGCTCTCCGTCGCCGGGCAGGATTTCCACGAGATCGCCTATCCCGGCGAGTTCCCGTACACGCGCGGCATTCATCCCACCGGCTATCGCGGGCGTCTCTGGACGATGCGCCAGTTCGCCGGCTTCGGCACCGCCAGGCAGACCAACGAGCGCTTCAAGTATCTCCTCTCGCAGGGGCAGACCGGCCTCTCCACCGCGTTCCACCTGCCCACGCTCTACGGCTACGACTCCGATCATGAGTACAGCGCGGGTGAAGTGGGCAAGTGCGGCGTAGCCATCGACACGCTGGCCGACATGGAAGTGCTCTTCGACGGCATCAACCTCGAGGACGTCACCGTCTCGATGACCATCAACTCCACCGCGCCCATCGCGCTGGCGATGTACCTGGCCGTGGCGGAGAAGCAGGGCGCCGACTGGAAGAAGATCTCCGGCACGCTGCAGAACGACATCCTCAAGGAGTACATCGCCCAGAAGGAGTACATCTATCCGCCGCGTCCTTCCATGCGGCTGATCACGGACATCTTCAAGTTCTGCATGGAGCGCGTGCCGAGGTACAACACCATCTCCATCAGCGGCTATCACATCCGCGAGGCCGGATCGACGGCGCTGCAGGAGCTGGCCTTCACGCTGCGCGACGGCATGGAGTACGTCGAGTACGGCGTGCGCGCGGGCCTGGACATCGATGAGTTCGCGCCGCGTCTCTCGTTCTTCTTCAACTCGCACAACGATCTTTTTGAAGAGGTTGCGAAGTTCCGCGCCGCGCGGCGCATCTGGGCCAAAGTCATGCGCGACCGCTACGGCGCGAAGGACCCGCGCTCCTGGCAGCTGCGCTTCCACACCCAGACCGCCGGCGCCTCCCTCACCGCGCAGCAGCCGTACAACAACATCGTGCGCGTCACCATCCAGGCGCTGGCCGCGGTGCTGGGCGGCACGCAGTCGCTGCACACCAACTCGCTCGACGAGACTCTGGCCCTGCCGACCGAGCAGGCCGCGCGCATCGCACTGCGCACCCAGCAGATCATCGCCCACGAGTCCGGGGTCACGAACACGCTCGATCCGCTGGGCGGCTCGTACTTCATCGAAGAGCTGACCAATCGCATGGAGCAGGGCTGCTTCGACTACTTCGACAAGATCGACCAGTTCGGCGGCATGGTCGAGGCGGTGGAAGCGGGCTTCCCGCAGCGCGAGATCTGGGACGCGTCGTATCAGTTCCAGCGCTCGGTCGACTCGGCCGAGAAGGTCGTCGTCGGCATGAATGCCTTCCGCATGGAGCAGGAGGAACCGTACGACGCGCTCTACATCGACGAGTCAGTGACGGCCGAGCAGATCGCCGGTCTGAACAAGGTACGCGCCGAGCGCGACACGCAGAAGGTGCAGGACGCGCTGCAGGCGTTGCGCAACGCTGCCGCCGATGAGAACGTGAACACGATGCCGCTGCTCATCGACGCGGTGAAGGTGTACGCCACGGTCGGCGAGATCTCGGACGCCTTCCGCGACGTCTTCGGCACGTACCAGGAGCCGGCGCTCTTCTGATCGTGCGCAAGCTCGCGCTGCTGCTGATTCTGGCCGTGCCGCTCCGTGCGGCGGAGGGGCAGAAGATCGCCGCGCTGAACATCGCGGGCACTTCGCTCGTCACGTGGGCGGGATGTCTCGTGCACGCCAAGCTCACGCACACCGCGCCGAAGCACGCGCGCTGTCTCGCCGCCGGCGCCGTCGGCGGCGCCGGCTACTACGGCGCCAAGCGCATCGCCGGCGGCGGCCACATCACCACCGCCTGGCTGGTAGCCAATCTCACCAGCTCCGTCGTCGAGAACACCGCTGCGGGCGAGCATCCGCTCTCGCGCATCGGTTACTCGTTCGGTCCGTTGCGATTGCGGCTGGCCACGCCGTTCGATCGTGCGCGTGAATCCGTTCTCGACGTCGACGTGAACGCCGCCGAAGTGGGCTACCTCGCGCGCGCCATCATCGACGCCGACGACGTCGACATCCGCGACGGCATGATCTGGTATGAGACCGAGGCGCCGGCGGTGGACGAGCAGGGGAGAGCGGTGCATGGGTTCACGTGGGGACTCTTTCCCGGCGTCTGGCGCGGCGCGCGCGCGGACGTCGCGGATCACGAGGCGGTGCATGCCGTGCAGGCGCTCCAGCTCGATTCGGTCGAGCCGCCGGCGCTCACGCTCGATCGCGAGCGCCGCATCTTCCGTGTACACAATCTCCGCCTGGGCGCCGTCAATCTCTCCGACAACCTCGCCGCGCAGCGCGTACCGTACGAGGACCGCTGGGTGGAGATCGAGGCCTATCGGCTGGCCGACGACCGCAATCCGCCGGACTAAGGTGAACAAACCGTTACCGGTGTGACGATCGTTGACTGGTCGTTTATCATCACGCCAATCAACGGAGGTTATTCAATGCATCGACGGACAGCGGTAGTCCTGTTCTCGCTGTTTTTTGCAACGGGTCTCTTTGCGAAAGAAGTCTTTCTCTCGGTCACCGGAAAAGCCAACGGCTTTTTCTCCGACGCGCGCATTTTCAATCCGTCGTACACCAAGGACATCACCGTCAACGCCCAGTATCTGTCGGGCAACGGCGACAACACCGGCGCCACGGTCGTGCCGCTGGTGATCCCGAAGCGCACGATGAAGGTGTACGACGACGCCGTGCAGGCCATCTTCGGCGGCGGACCGCAGCTCGGTGCCATCCGTCTGACCTCCGCCGACGACTTCCAGGCCTCGGAGCGCATCTACCAGGACGCGCGCGACAGCTACCAGCGCGGCACCCTCGGCCAGTTCGTGCAGGGACTCGATCTCCCGCGCGGTCTGAAGAAGGGCGTGATCTTCCAGCTCAAGTCCGGCACGTCGGCGCAGGGCAACTTCCGCACGAACTGGGGCGGCGTGAATCCGAACACCACCGTCGCCAACATCTCCTTCAAGCTCTACGACAAGAACAATGCGCTGGCGGGCACGAACAACCTGACCCTGCAGCCGTACGGCGTGTTCTCGCCGGGCAACATCGTGAACTTCTTCGGCATCACGAACGCCGATCTCTCCGATGCCTGGATGAGCTTCGAGTCCGACGTGCCGGTGATGCTCTACGGGTCGGTCGTCGACAACGCCTCCATCGATCCGACCTTCATCTCCGCCGTCGAAGACACCGGCGTGGCCCCGGCGCAGCCGCAGACGAAGACCGTGAACGTCGCCGCAACGGCCGGTGAGTTCAACATCACCGGCCCGTCGTTGTCCCGCGGAGATCAGGTGCGCTTCGTCGTCACCGGCACCGACGGCGTGCACGGCTTCCGTCTCTTCGATCCGGAGGGCAACATCGTCCTGACCATCGACCCGCTCAGCACCACGCCCGCCGAGCGCACGGTCACGCTCGAGAAGAGCGGCAACTATCCGTACATCTGCACGCGTACGACGTGCAGCCCCGAGCACTCCGCGATGTTCGGCGAGCTCGGCGTGCAATAGTCAACTGCTTGATCATTTGCTGATCGAAGCCGGGCGGCCTGTGCCGCCCGGCCTCATCTTTGCTACACTGCGCATGACTCTGGGAGCGTGTGACGGGTGCAAGCAGTCGACTTCTTTCGAAGCCGCAGGGGCGGGGAGCTGATCGGGATCGTCGTAGTGGCGATCGGCATCAGCGTCTTCGCGGCCCTCCTTTCCTACCATCCCCGCGACTCCTCGGCCTTCTACACGTCCACCGACACGGAGATCCACAATCTCATCGGCTACTACGGCGCGACGCTGGCCTGGATCTTCGTCAGCTTCTTCGGCTTCGCCAGTCTGCTGTTTCCCGCGGTGATGCTGGCCGCCGGCTGGAATCGTTTCTGGGGCCGCGACATCGAGTACTTCCACACGAAGCTGATCGGCCTGGTGATCCTCGCGCTGACCATGCCGCCGCTGTTCGATCTCGCCATCGGCAAGGTGTGGCTGCGCGGATCGCTGATCCTCTCCGGCGGCTACCTCGGGCAGCAGATCAACAAGGCGGTCAGCGGGAACCTCAACACGAGCGGCGCCGTGATCGCGCTCGTGACGGCACTGCTCGTCGGCCTGTTGCTGGCGACGCGCATCAGTCTCGCGGCGGTCTTCCTCGCGCTGCACCAGCAGTTTCTCGCGCTGGGACGCACGATCTCCATGCACTGGGCGCGCTTCTTCGAGCGCCGCCGCAAGGTGAAGATGAAGAGCGCGCTGGTCAGGAAGCACCTCGAGAAAGTGGAGACGCCGCAACTGCGGCTCGTCCCCGCGACGGCCGGCGTTCCCGCCGAGCGCGGCCCGATCGTGCGCGAAGTGCAGGGCCGCGGCAGCTTCCAGATCCGCAAAGTGACGAAAGCCGATCTGCGCAAGGCCGCCGAGGAGTTGGCCAATCAGGAGGAGACGAACCCGTTCGAGTTGTATGTGGCGCCACGGGTCATGCCGAGCGCAGTCGAGGCTCCTCCGAACGAGCCACGGGGAAGGTCCTTCGGCGTCTCCGCGCCTCAGGATGACACCGTCCTCGACGATTTCGAAGACCCGCTGTTCGAAAAGCCCGAGCCCAAACCGAAGGCCATCCCCCGTCCGCCCGCCCGCAAGCCCGAGAAGCCCGCGCGGCGCGAGATCAAGCTCACGCACGATGCGCTGCCGCCGATGCACTTGCTGACCGAGGGGCCGAAGCAGGGGGCGATCAACGACGAGGTGCACAAGAAGTTTCTCGAGATCGGCCATCTCATCGAGGCGCGCTGCCGCGAGTTTTCGGTCGAAGGAGAAGTGACTGCGTATCACCCCGGCCCCGTCGTCACGACCTTCGAGTTCAAGCCCAGCGCCGGCGTGAAGTACGCCAAGGTCGTCAACCTCGGCGACGATCTCGCGCTGGCGTTGAAGGCCGAATCCATCCGCATCGAGCGCATCTCCGGATCGTCGACCGTGGGCATCGAAGTGCCGAACCGCAAGCGCGAGCTGATCACGCTGCGCGACATCATCGAGACCGACGCGTTCACGGCGTCGTCGTCGCTGCTCTCGCTGGCGTTGGGCAAGGACATTCACGGCGAGCCGCTGGTGACCGATCTCGCCAAGATGCCGCATCTGCTTGTCGCCGGCGCCACCGGCGCGGGCAAGTCCGTCGGCCTCAACTCGATGATCGGGTCGCTGCTGTACAAGGCGCTGCCCTCGCAGCTGCGCATGCTGATGATCGATCCGAAGATGGTCGAGCTGAAGGTGTACGAGGACATCCCGCACCTGCTGCATCCGATCATCACCGATCCGAAGCGCGCCTCCACGTCCCTGATCTGGGCCGTGAACGAGATGGAGAACCGCTATCGCACGCTGGCCGAATGCGGCGTGCGCAACATCGATCAGTACAACTCGCTGCTCAAGGATCCGGACTCGTATCGCCGCGCCAAGAAGCTCGCGCCGGACGCGCCGACGCCTTCAGACGATCCGATGCAGTACATCGTCATCATCATCGACGAGTTCGCGGACCTGATGATGGTCGCGGCAAAAGACGTCGAAGACTCGGTGACGCGCCTCGCGCAGAAGGCGCGCGCGGTGGGAATCCATCTGATCATCGCCACGCAGCGCCCGTCGGTGGACGTGATCACGGGCGTGATCAAAGCGAATCTGCCGTCGCGCATTTCGTTCCAGGTGGCGTCGAAGATCGACTCCCGCACCATCCTCGACGCGCAGGGCGCCGAAAAGCTCCTCGGCAACGGCGACATGCTCTTCCTCCCGCCCGGCACCGCGCGCATCAAGCGCCTGCACGGCGCGTACGTTTCGGAGCGCGAGATCAACGACATCGTCGACTACGTGAAGAAGAACCAGGGCGAGCCGAAGTTCCTCGAGGAGATCACCAGGATCGCCGAGGAGAAGAGCGGTGCGGACGGCATCGAGTATCTCGAGGATCCGAAGTACGACGAAGCCGTGCGCGTCGTTTTGACCACGGGCCAGGCCAGCGCGTCGTATCTGCAGCGGCGTCTCAAGCTCGGCTACTCGCGCGCGGCGCGCCTGATCGAGATCATGGAAGCCAACGGCGTCGTCGGTCCTTCGCAGGGCTCGAAGCCGCGCGAGATCCTCGTGCGCGCCGACGACTTCCCGCCCGCGAGCGGGCAGTCGATTTAGGGGCGCGATGGAAGTCGTCAGGCTCGAAACGCGCATCCGGGCGCCCATCGAGCGTTGCTTCGACGCGGCCCGCGACCTCGATCTGCACGTGCGGTCGATGGAGTACACGGGCGAGACGGCCGTGGCCGGCCGGACGACGGGATTGATCGAGCTCGGCGAGGAGGTGACCTGGCGCGGACGTCACTTCGGCGTGTGGCAGCACTTCACGTCGCGCATCACGGCCTTCGACCGGCCTCGCTCCTTTCAGGATTCGATGACGCGCGGCGCGTTCGCGTCCTTCGTGCACGACCATCTCTTCGCCGCGGACGGCGACGTCACGCGCATGATCGATCGCCTCGCGTTTGCGGCGCCGTTCGGCATCCTGGGACGCGCGGTGGAGAAGCTCGTGCTGCGGCGGTATCTCACGCGGCTGCTCGAGGCTCGTGCGGTCGTGATCAAGGCCGCTGCCGAAGAAAATCGTTCCTCTATTGCACCTTGACGGACTTGCGTTCGGCAGGTAGTTATAGAAGGTCCTCCATCACAACTGAATAAAGGAGTCCCGCATGAAGCGTTCGTGGGTTCCGCTCGTGGTGAGCATTTCCGGTCTGCTCCTGCTGTGGCAGTGCGGCGCGCGCGGGGAGCGCGAAACGCCGCCCACGCCGGCGCCTGCGGCGGCGATCGCGGGGCCGCCGTCGTCCGTGACCGGGCCGGTGATTTTCCGCACGTCCAGCGGCGAGCGCATCTTCGTCGTGGATTTCCCCGTGACCCTGAAAGGCGGATCCGAGGCGCGCAGGGCGAAGACCGATATCGCGGGGCGCTATCGTTTCCTCGATGTTCCGCCCGGACGCTACACCGTTTGCTGGGAAGCGGCGGGCTGGACGAGCGGCTGCACCAATGAAGTGGAGGTGCGCGCCGACGAGTCAGCGTACCCGAAAGGCTCCGAGCTGAAGCCTCTCAATCCGAACAGCGTGGCCTGGGGCACGGTCCGTCTCGCCGACGGCTCCACGCCCGCACTGATCGATCGTGCCACCAACGCTGCGACGGTTCCTTCCATCGAAGTCCTCGACGCGTCGGGAAAGACGCTGGCCACGGGACGCACGAACGCGGACGGGCAATACGCGATCGGCGTATCGGGCGCCGTGGCGCGCGTGCGCACGGCGGTTGGCGGCACGCGCGGCGAGCGCGCGCTCGCCGCCGCGGCGCCGGGTGCCGACCGTCGCATCGTGCTCGACAACCAGCGTCCAGTCGTTACGGGCGTGGCGTTGCGCAAAGGCGGCGCGGACGTCACGCGCGTGAGTCCGGGCGATGTCGTGACGCTCCATCCTTCCGTGTCCGATCCTGATGGCGACACGCCGTCCTACGCATGGACCGCCGCCGCGGGCACGATCACGACCGCCGCTGACGGCTCGGCGACCTGGCAGCTTCCCAGGTATCCGGCGCGCTTGCGCGCATATCTCACGGTCACCGACGGCAACGGCGGAGCCGTCCGGCGCACGGTCTCGCTCAGCTCAGGCGGCGCAAACGCGAAGGTATCGACGACGACCGGCCCGCCGACGTGCACGCCCTTGTCGCTGTCGGCCGTGCCGCCACCCAGCGGATATCCACCCACGCCGCCCTTCCTTACCTTTCTCAACACCGGGACGGACAACTCCGCCGCCTACTACACCAACGTCGATCCGAAACAGCTCCGCACCACCCTCGGCGCCTGGTGGACCAACGCCGGCTTCAGCGCCACGGACGGCTCCGGCGGCGTGGCGCAGGCCGCGTATCTCAACTGGAACGATCTCGGATTCGGCCGCGACATGCACTTCAATCAGGTCGGGAACAATGTCTATGCGTGGGTGACGAACTACGGCTGTCCTGACAACGACGCGGGCAACGCCGACCTGGCGGCGAACCCGGTTGCCGCCGACGCCGTGGCTACGGTGTGCATGGAGTACGCGCCCGTCGAAGGCTCGACGACGCCCGTCGTAAAATTCTTCGTCTACGTCGGCGGTGTGGCGGCGAGCGCGCGCACCGGCACGGCCGATCTCGACGAATGGGGCGGAAAGTTCGTCCCCAATCTGTGCCAGATTTGCCACGGTGGCTCCGCGCCCTACTCCGGCGGCACCAACGTCAATCTCGGCTCGAGTTTCATCCCTTTCGATCTCGCGCTGCTGCGCTATCCCAAAGGCGCGACGACGCCGCCGGCGGCCGACCTGCCCGCGTACTACAAGATGAACACGATCATCGCCGGCAGCACCAAGCCGTCCGGCGCGATCGTGAAGCTCATCAACGGCTGGTACACGCCGCTGAATTCGCCGCCCACGCAGAACAATGCGTACGTTCCGGCGGGATGGACGGCCGGCGGTTCTGTGCCATCGACGGCGGCCGGTCTCTACGCCAACGTCGTCGTGCCGGGATGCCGCACCTGTCACTACTCGCTGTCGCCGTCGATCAATTGGGACACCTACTCCTCGTTCCAGGGCGATCAGTCGTTCATCCAGTCTTACGTGTGCGACACGGGACCGGTCATGCCTCACGCCGCGGTCACGTACGTGAATTTCTGGACCAACGCCTACGGCTTCACGACCTCGCCGCCGCAATATCTCGGCGCATACACGGATTCGAACTGGACTTCATTCGGAGGATGTACGGGGAAATGATCACGCCCACACCACCCACACCTCCACCGCCGTAGCGATGATGAAGCCGGCCAGGAGAGCCACGTACGCGAAGCGCAGGAAGCGGTACTTCTTGCGATAGAGATACGCGCCGTTGCCGTAGATGTCGCGGAGGATGGCCTCGTAGAGCAGCTCGTCCGACTGCAGCATCGGCGCGATCTCGCGGAGGTACTCGTCCTCCGAGAGCATGCCGAAGTGGCCGAAGAAGAGGAGATTGCGCCGCACGTTGCCCTTGCGGATACGGCGCGGGGCCACCACCGGCAGCACCGCGACGATGGCCAGGAGCAGCGAGAGCAGCGACGCCGCGGCCAGCGTCGTCAGGGCCGGCTTGAGCTGTGGCTGGTCGGCGCGGCTCAGGGCGATGGTCAGCACGATCGACGAGATCGTGATCAGGATGCTGGCCTTCGTGTCGGCCATCGCGCTCAGTTGGACGTGATGCTGCTGCGCGGTTCGCAGCATCGTATCGAGCTGCTGGCGCGGCTGGACTTCGCTCAATCCGCTCACGGCGTCGAGTGTACGACGCGGCCCCCCTTCATCACCAACACCACTTTCTCCATCACCGCAAAGTTCGCGAGCGGATCTCCCTCGACCGCGATGAGATCCGCCTCGTAGCCCGGCGCGATCGCGCCGATGCGGTCCGCGAGGCCGAGCGATTCGGCAGCCAGAGACGTGGCGGAGGTGATCGCGGACATCGGATCCTGCCCGCCCGTGCGAACGCGATACACGAGCTCCTGCACGTTGCGGCCGTGCGAGCCTGCCAGTGCATCGGTGCCGAACACGATCTTCAGCTTCGGCGTCCGCAGCGCCTTCCTGAACATCGTCAGCACCACGGGCACGGCCTTCTCCATCGCCGCGAAGCCCTCCTCCGTGTAGCCGGGCGTGCCGAGGAACTGGGATTTGTGCTCGAAGTAGTTGCGGAAGATGAGGTCCGTGTTCGGATCGAAGTACGTTCCGCGCCCGGCCATGAGATCGAGCGTCGGCTGATCGATGAGCGCGCCGTGCTCGATCGACGTGCAGCCCGCGCGCACCGCGCGTGTCACGGACTCCGGTCCGTGCGCATGCACCGCCACGCGGAGCCCGCGTTTGCGCGCTTCTCCGCAGACCGCGTCGAGCTGCTCCTGCGACAGCGTGGGGCCGCCGCCGGTGCGGATGGACTGCGAAGCGAACACTTTCACGACGTCCGCGCCTTCGTCGGCGACCTTGTTCACGTGCGCGCGCAGTTGCTCGGGCGTGAGCTTGTCGTCGAAGATCGGCTCGATCGCGGTGAGGATGCGCGGCCCGGGGAGCACGCCGCGCGCAATCGCGTCGCGCAGCGGCTTGTCGACGGGTGCGCCGAGGGACTGCACCGTGGTGACGCCGCCGAGCAGCGTCTGGTACGCATCTTCCGCCGCGTACAGAACGCTTTCCGCCGAAGTCGATTCTTCCGTCGGGTCCGATTTGCCGGAAGCGTCGAAGTGCCACCCGATGTGCACGTGCGTGTCGATCAGGCCCGGCATCAGCGTCGCGTTCTTCAGATCGACGTCGACGTGCTTCGGCGCCTTGTCGATGGCGACGATCCTGCCGCCGTCGACGACCACCGCCGCGTTGCGGAGCAGGTGGCCGCGCCCGTCGATCACGCGGGGAGCGCGAATGACGACGGGCGCGGCGAGAGAAGGAAGAGCAAAGAGAAAGAGAATGAGTGCGCGCACGCGCTGATGTTAGCGAAGCGCGTCCGCCATCTGCACCATCTCCGCGAAATCTCCCTCCGCGATCTGCGGGATCTTCTCGAAGGACGCATCGCCTTTGTGCGGCGAGTCGCGCAGCAGCATGCCCAGTTCCGCGACCGACGAAGCGAGCATGAAGTTCTTCGACGGCGCCGTGTTGGCGTCGGTCACCGTGCGCGTCATCAGCTTCGACGTGTCGCTGTCCGGATCCTTGTAGCGCAGCTTCAGCGTGACCAGATCGCCCGACGCCGCGGTGGTCGTGTGCGACTGGTACTTCAGCGGATCGACGCTCGCGCCGGGCACGTCTTCGCCCGGAGGCACGACCTCGTACAGCGCCGTCACCGAGTGTCCGGCACCAAGCTCGCCCGCATCCTTCGCGTCGTTGTTGAAGTCCTCGGCGCGCAGCATGCGGTTCTCGTATCCGATCAGCCGGTACGCGCCGACCGTGGCCGGGTTGAACTCGACCTGGATCTTCACGTCCTTGGCCACGGTGAGCAGCGTCGCACCCATCTCCTGCACCAGCGACTTCCGCGCCTCGGCGATCGAATCGATGTACGCGTAGTTGCCGTTGCCCTTGTCGGCCAGCAGCTCCATCTTGGAGTCCTTGATGTTGCCGCTGCCGAATCCAAGGACGGTCAGATAGATGCCGTCGCGGCGCTTGTCTTCGATGAGTTGCTCCAGCTCTCCGTCGCTGGTGACGCCGACGTTGAAGTCGCCGTCGGTGGCGAGGATGACGCGGTTGTTGCCGTTGCGGAGGAAGTTGTCCTTCGCGAGCTGGTAGGCGAGGAGGATGCCTTCCGCGCCGGCCGTCGAGCCGCCCGCTTCGAACGATTCGATGGCGTCGATGATCGCGCCGCGGTCCGAGCCGCGCGTCGGCTTGAGGATCACGCCCGCGCTGCCGGCGTACGCGACGATCGAGACCGTGTCCTGCGGCCGCATCTGGTCGACGAGCAGGCGCAGCGCGCTCTTCACGAGCGGCAGCTTGTTCGGGGCCATCATCGATCCCGAGGTGTCGACGAGGAAGACCAGGTTCGTTGGCGGAAGCTTTTCCGTCTCGATCTTCTTCGTCTGCAGTCCGATGAGCAACAGGCGGTGCTTCGTGTTCCACGGACACGACGCCAGCTCGGTGGTGATCGACACCGGATCGCCGGACGCCGGCTCGGGATAGTCGTAAGTAAAGTAGTTGATCATCTCCTCGATGCGCACGGCGTCGCGCGGCGGACGCGTGTGCTCGCGAAGGAGGCGTCGCACGTTCGCGTACGACGCGCGGTCGACGTCGATGGAGAAGGTGGACAGAGGATTGTCCCCAGGACGAAGGAACGGGTTCTCGGCGAACTTCCCATACTCCTCGGTATTGAATCCGGGCTGGTCCTGCGCAAAGTCCGCGGCGCGCATCGCGGGGGCGTACACCTCGTTCACCTTGGGAACTCCGCCCACGACGCCGCCCACCACACCGCCCGCAACGCCGCCCGAGACGCCGCCTTCGACGCCCTGAACTTCTTTCTGCCGGTCGGACGAGCAGGCCGCGAGAATCATGACAATTACGATCAGTCGACGCATGTGAAAGTGCTCCTTTTGCGCTCTTAGACCGCGCTCCCGTCGTTCCCGAAACCAGAGCGGGCATTTCTTCTGCTACTGACTTCGCTTCATGCGTTGGACGCCTGGTGGAATCAGTTCAGATGTGGAAGATCGCCGCGGTGCGAGCGGCGGGTTTGGCGGCTTCGGACGGGGGCCGACGATCGGCTGTGGCGGCGCGATCATCCTGCTCGTCCTCAGCCTTCTGACCGGAAAGAACTTCTTCGCGATGTTCGACGGGTCGGGCGGCGGCGGGCCGGTGCAGCAGGCACCGGCGGGGCAGCCGCAAAGCGTGCCGCCGACGTCGCAGACACCCGAGGAGCAGAAGCGGTACGACTTCATCGCCAAGTTCCTGGTCGATGACATCCAGAGCACGTGGACGCAGGTCTTCCAGCAGGAAGGCCTCGACTATCAGCACTCGGGCGTAGTCATCTACCGCGACATCACCCCCACCGCGTGCGGCACGGGACAGGCGGCGAGCGGTCCGTTCTACTGTCCCTCGGACGGCAAGGTTTATCTCGACCTCGGATTCTTCGACGAGCTCGATCGCCGCTTCGGCGCGCCGGGCGATTTCGCGCAGGCCTACGTCGTCGCGCACGAGATGGGACATCACGTGCAGAACCTCGTCGGCACGTCCGACAAAGTGCACGAGGCCATCCAGAGCGATCGCCGCAACGCGAACGAATACTCCGTACGCCTCGAGCTGCAGGCCGATTGCTACGCCGGCATCTGGGCCGCGAGCGCGGCGCAGCGCGGCAAGCTCGAGGCAGGCGACGTCGAGGAAGGATTGGCCGCGGCGTCAGCGGTCGGCGACGATCGCATCCAGGAGATGTCCGGGCGCGCGGTGAATCCGGACGGGTTCACGCACGGCTCGGCGGCGCAGCGCATGGAGTGGTTCCAGCGCGGATACAAGAGCGGGCGAATCAGGGACTGCGACACGTTCCGGTAGTCGATCGAAAAACCTCGGCGCGGCCAATCGCGTATATCCCGATGTGCTGCCGCTGATTCTCGCGGTCTTCGTCTTCTGCTTCATCCTGGAGCGCGTCATGCCGGGCTGGCGTCTTCCTCGTGTCGAGACGTGGCCGCTGCGCGTGATCGGCATCAACGTCGTGCAGCTCGGCGTGGTGCTGCTGGCCGGAATCTCGTGGGAGCGATGGCTCTCCAGCTGGTCGGTGTTCCGGCTCTCCGCCTATCTGCCGCCGCCGGCGGGCGGATTCGTCGCGTATTTCATCGCCACGTTCGTTTTCTATTGGTGGCACCGCTGGCGGCACGAGGTGGACGCGTTATGGCTGGGATTCCATCAAATCCACCACAGTCCGCAGCGGATCGAAGTCATTACGTCGTTCTACAAGCACCCGCTCGAAATGACGGTCAACTCGATCCTCGGGTCGCTGATCGTCTACACGCTGCTCGGCCTCGACCTCAAAGCGGGCGCGATCTACACGGCATTCACGGCGCTGGGCGAATTCTTCTATCACACGAACGTGCGCACGCCGCGCTGGGTCGGTTTCATTTTCCAGCGCCCGGAAATGCACCGCATTCACCACGAGTACGGCCGCCACAAGAACAATTACGGCGACTTCGTGTGGTGGGACATGCTCTTCGGGACCTACGAGAACCCAGCGACGTTCGCGTCATCGTGCGGATTCGACGACGCCCGCGAACAGAAGCTGCTGCCGATGCTGGCGTTCAAGGATGTGCATCGCTGAGCGTCGTGCGCGTATCCGTGGCCATCCAGTTCACTTCCCACGTCTTGCCGCCGTCCGCGGAGAAGGCCTGCTCGAAGCGGATCGTGTCCGCATTGACGGGGGTGATCACGAAGCGCACGAAGATGGACCGGCCATCGAGCTGGTCCTGCGAGTAGAACTCGCCGCGATGGTCTTTGAACCGGCCGATGACGGGGATGTCCATCATGCCGTCGCGGACGTTCGCGTAATGGATTCGCCATTGTCCCGTTTGCGGGTTGTAGAGGCGCAGGCTCAGTCCTTCGAAGCGGCCGTTCGGCGTGTCGGCCGTGAGCTCGACGAGATTCGCGCGGCCGTCCCACACCTTGCGCACCACCGTGATGCCGTCCATCTCCGTCCAGGTCGTGGAGCCCGTGAGTGGATGCACGAGACGCCGCACGTGCGTCTTCCAGGTACCGATGTGGAAATCGAAATCGTGCGGATCGCCGGCGGCGACGGATGCGCAGAGGAGAGAAACGAAAAGCAGAAAAGATTTTTTCATGGCGGATCGAACCCGGAAAATCACGGTACGCTTGGACATGGACGCTCGCAAGAAGGCACCTCGAGGTAACTCCCGGCGCAATCCCGTGACGGGCTGTCCGCTCACGGCCGCCTTCGCCGCGATCGGTGGCAAGTGGAAGTTGATCATCATCTACTGGCTGGCCGAGGCGCCGCGGCAGTTCGCGGAACTGCGTCGTCTGATGGATGGCATTTCGCAGAAAGTGCTCACGCAGCAGTTGCGCGAGCTGGCCGCGGACGACATCGTTCTGCGCGAGCCGAGAGGGGCCGCGCCGTCGCCGGTCGTCTATTCGCTCACCGGTTACGGACGCTCGCTGCTCCCGCTCGTCGAGAGCGTGCGCACGTGGGGCCGCGGGCACATCGAGCGTCGCAACGAGGAGGTTTGAGATGCGTCATGCCGTGATCTTCGCCGCAACGATCCTGGTCGCCTGCCAGACTGTTGCCGCCGACAAGCCGCTGTTCGGCACGTGGCGCGGAACGTCGATCTGCACCGCGGTGCGTCCCGCCTGTCACGACGAGATCGCCGTCTATCACATCGCCCCGTCGTCGAAGGCGGGACACGTCGCCATGACCATGAACAAAGTCGTCGACGGCAAGGAAGTGGAGATGGGCCCCGGCGCGCTCGAGTATGCGGTCGACTACAAAACGCGCACGCTCGTCCATGCGATCCAGGCGCGCGACGGCACGCGCGGCGAGTTTCGCTTCACCTGGATGGGCAACACGATGACCGGAACGCTGGTCGACTTCCCCGGCGAGAGAGTCATTCGCAACATCAAGCTCGAGAAGGAGTGAGTGCGCACGATCGTGTTGGTGCGGCACGGCCGGTCGGCGCACGTGCACACCGGGTGGGTGAACGTCGCGGAATTCCGGCGCTGGCGCGAGGCCTACGAAGCCGCAGGAATCGTCGATGACGAACGTCCGCCGATGATGACGGACGGCGGCGTGGTCGTGGCCAGCACCGCGCCGCGCGCGGTGCAGTCGGCGAGGCTGCTTCGCGACGAAGTGATCGTCTCGCCGCTGCTGCGCGAGCTCGATCTCGAGCCGCCGCACATTCCGCGGGTCCGTCTGCCGATGATCGGATGGGCGCTGCTCATCGGACTGCGAGCTCGCGCCACGCCCGCGGAAAAAGAGCGCGCGACGGACGCCGCGGAGTGGCTGTCGCAGCTCGCGCAGACGCACGGGTCCGTCGTCGCCGTCACGCACGCCGCGGTTCGGGCTGAGATCGCACGCGCACTGGTCAGCATCCGATGGCGCCGCGACGGGCCCCATCGCAGCCGCCGTCACTGGAGCGCGTGGACGCTCTCCCGCGACTGAAGAATCCGCTATCCTCGATTGCAGGAGGAAGGGTTTTGGCCAAAGACCGCTCTTCGAAATTCGCCACCAGAGTCTCGCAGTACGCGGGTTCTTCCTGGGCCTTCATCATCGCGCTGCTGATCGTCGCGGTGTGGGCCGCCACGGGTCCGATCTTTCATTACTCGGATACCTGGCAGCTGGTCATCAACACCGGCACGACCGTCGTGACGTTCCTGATGGTCTTCCTCATCCAGCGCGCGCAGAACCGCGACACGCTGGCCGTGCAGCTCAAGCTCAACGAGCTCGTGGCCGCGATCGACGCGGCGAACAACCGGCTCATCTCCGTCGAGGATTTATCGGAAGAAGAGCTGGATGTGTTGCACGTTCACTATCGCAAGCTCGCGGCGCTGGCCAAGGACGAGAAGCTCGCCGATACGCATTCCGAGGAACAGGCGACGGTGCGGCACCGCCACAAGAGGCAGCACCGGCACCGTCAATGATCCTCATCAGCGGTCCCGCACGATCTCCTCGGGCAGCTTGACCATCATGCCGCTCTGCGGCGCCTGATCGAGGTCGAAGCCGTTGATGTTCGCCAGCGCCTCGGCGTCACGTGTGTTGCCGGTAGCGCGCCTGGCGAGATCGGACCACGTTTCGCCGCTGCGCACGGCGCCGATGCGCAGCCGCGCCGGCTGGGCGGACTGCGCTTGCGACGGGCGGACATCCATCTGCTGCAGCACGGTCGCCATCGGGCTGTTGCGCGTCGAAACTCCGGGCGAGACGAACATCATCACCACGACGTGATTGCCGTGCACGAACTGCGTGGTCTCCACGCCGACCGCGCCGGCCTGCGTCTGTCCCTGCCAGACGTCGACCGGGAACCGCTCGCCGGTGCCCAGGCGCGCGTCGCGGGCGCCGACGTAGGCGAGGCCCATCTGCTGGAGGCGTACGCGAATGGCGTCCTGCGCGTTGCGGCCCTGCAGCTCGCGCGCGTTCACTTCCTGCGCCACGAAATAGCTCGAGCCGTTGTCGCGCGTGGGCGTCATCGCGAAGAGCACGCCGGGCTGCGTCGTCGCGGTCCAGCCCTGCGGCGCTCGCACGACGATGCCGTGGTCGCGGTCGTAAACCACGCCGTTGCGAATGACCGTGTGCTCGGTGCTGGCGCCGGTGATCGAGCCGTCGAGGAGGCGCACGAACTCGTCGCGATTGGGCGGCTCGAAATTGCCCGCCGAGAGCATGCCGCCCATTTCCGTGATCTTCGCGCGCACGTCGCGCACGCGTTTCGCGGGATCGGGATGCGACTCGAAATACTTATCGATTCCGCCGGACGGATTCTTGTCCATGCGCTGCAGCGTCATGAGCATCCGTTCCGAACCGACGGGGTTGTAGTGCGCGCGGGCCATGTATCCCGTCCCGAGTAAATCGGCCTCGGTCTCGTGCTGCCGCGAATAGCGCTGGAACAAGAGGCCCAGTCCGAGTTGCGCAAGCTGTCCGTATTGCTGCAGCACTTCCGGTCCGGCCACGACGGCGCCGAGGACGAGGCCCACTTGCGCGAGCTGCTGCTTGGAGATCTGTTGCGCGGAGTGCCGCGCGGTCACGTGCGCGATCTCGTGTCCGATCACGCCCGCCAATTCATCCTCGGAATTGATCCGCTCGAGCATGCCCCGGGTCACGTAAACGTATCCGCCGGGCAGGGCCATGGCGTTGACGAT
>DATLBM010000151.1:0-6000 GCA_035526885.1 Thermoanaerobaculia bacterium
GCCATCACCTCGCGCCTGAAGACGATGTGCCGCATGGACATCGCGGAAAAGCGCCGCCCGCAGGACGGCCGCATCAAGACGGAGCGGGACGGCAAAGAGATCGAGCTGCGCGTCTCCACGCTGCCCACGGCGTTCGGCGAGAAGATGGTCATGCGCATCTTCGATCCCGAGGTGCTGATCAAGCAATTGAGCGGCCTCGGATTTTATGAAGATGAGTTGAAGACGTTCGCGGACTGGATCACCCGGCCGCACGGCATCATCCTCGTCACCGGGCCCACGGGATCCGGCAAGACGGTGACGCTGTACTCGGCACTGAAGAATCTCGCATCGCCGGAGATCAACATCACCACGATCGAAGACCCGATCGAGATGGTGTACGAGGAGTTCAACCAGACCGCCGTGCAGCCGAAGATCGGCATCACGTTCGCCTCGGCGCTGCGCACGATCCTGCGGCAGGACCCGGACATCATCATGGTCGGCGAGATCCGCGATCAGGAGACGGCGCAGAACGCGGTGCAGGCCGCGCTCACGGGCCATCTCGTCTTCTCGACGCTGCACACGAACGACGCCTCGACCTCGATCACGCGCCTCATCGACCTCGGCATCCAGCCGTTCCTCATCTCATCGACGCTGGTCGGCGCGATGGCGCAACGCCTGGTGCGCAAGATCTGCGAGGACTGCAAGCGCAATCGCCCGCTGACGATGGAGGAGGCGTCGATGCTGAACCTGCAGGCGCCGCCGGGAAAACGCATCATCGTGAAGGAAGGCGCGGGCTGCATCCGCTGCCGCAACACGGGCTACTTCGGCCGCACGGGCATCTTTGAGATCCTGCCGGTCGACAACGCCATCCGCGATCTCATCGATCACAGCGAAGACTTTCTCAAGATCAAGGACATGGCCATCAAGCGCGGCATGCGCACGCTCCGCCAAAGCGCACTGCGCAAGCTCGCGGAAGGCATGACCAGCTTCGAGGAAGTGGTGCGCGTGACCGGAATTTGACCTCGCGTCTTTCGACGCTCGGTCAATTGAGAATTAAGAATTGAGAATTGAGAATTGAGGTGGCTTCGCATCATCAATTCTCAATTCCGGCCGGCTTCGCATCATCAATTCTCAATTCACAATTCTCAATTCACAATTCTCAATTCCGGCCGGCCCAGCCGCTGACCAGCGCGGTCGCGCGTGACGGCGAGGCGCGGTCGGTCACGAGATCGAGGAAGCGCTTGCCGTCGTTCGTGACGGTGGGCTGGGTGCCGCCGTGGTCGGAGTGGATTGCGCGGGCGTTGCCGGCGATCCACGCGTTGCCTTCGCGCGTCAGCGGCAGGCTGCGCAGTCCGCGCGGGCCGATGATCAGCAGTTCCCCGGAAGAAATCCACTGCGCCCAGAACGCGTAGTCGGTGTCCAGCTGCGACTCGTGCGCGCCGTCGGGGAAATGCGCGATGCGCAGTTGCGGCTGCGTCTGCGGCGAGGCCGAGTACGTGACCCACTGGCCGTCGGGCGAGAAGCGTGCGCTCGAAGACGGGCCGGCGGTGAACGGCCGCGGCTGGCGGTCGCCGTTCAGCGGCAGAACGGACGCGATCGGGTCGGACAGGTCGGGCCACAGATCGACGAGCAGCGTCTGGCCATCGGGCGAGATGTCCGAAGTGGTGATGTCGCGCTTGGCGTCCCGGAACAGGATGCGCTCCGCGCCCGTGGCGACGTCGCTCATCACCAGCTCGGTGCGGCCCGGACGGCGGCGGCTGAAGAACAGTGACTTCCCGTCGCGCGACCACAGCGGGCGATACTCGCTCATGTCGGGAGTGGTAGTCACGCGCCGCGACGTGCCGTGCGCGAGATCGAAGAGCCAGAGATCGGAGAGCCCGCTCTGGGGATCGACCGAGATCGCGGCGATGCTCGCCCCATTCGGCGCGAGCGTCACCTGGTCGATCTTCACTTTCGGCCGCATCACCTCGGTCACGGTGCCGGCCTCCCACCACACCAGCCGGTCTTCGTCCGCCGCCGGCGCGGGCGTGTACACGAGCGTGCCGTCGTCCGCGGCCGCGAAGGCGCCGCGAAAGTACGACGCCTCGTACAGCGGCGCCGCGCCGCCCACGCGGAACGGCTCACCGGAGAGCGTGAGCCGGTTCGGGTCGAACGGCTGCGCGACCAGTTGTCCGTCCCGGATGAAGAGCAGATGGCCGCTGGTGTAAACGACGTTCGAGCGCGCGCGCAACAGCGCCGTGCGCCCCTGCGGCTCGTCGAGGGACGACAGATACACGGTATCGCGCCCGCTGCCGATGGCCTCGTCGTGCGCGCCGGCGAGATAGATGAAGTGATTGCCGTCGGGCAGAAACACCGACCAGCGGTGCGTGGTCTCGTGCGCGGCCTGGTCGAGCTTCGACAACACGACCGGCGTGCCGCCGTTGGCCGAGACGCGGTAGATGCCGTCGGTGCGTGAAGGCGTGAAGAGAATGACGCCGTCGCGGTTCCACGCGCCGCTGCGTCCCTGAGGCGCATCGCACAGCGTGACCGGCGGCGAGCCGTCCAGCGCCACCTTCTTCAGCTTCCCGCCGGCGAAGAAGGCGATCCACCGGCTGTCGGGCGACCAGAAGGGGAGCGCGCCGAAAGCCGTCCCTTCCAGCGGATGCGAGTCATCCGTGGCCAGGGAGCGGATCCAGATGCGCTCGTCGTCGTCGGTGCCGAAGGTCATGAAGCGCCCGTCCGGCGAGATCGACAGGTACGACTCGGACTGCACGACCGTGTGTCCGCGCGGCGGCGGGATCTGCACCTGCAGCGCTCGCGGTGCCACTTGGGCGCGCGACGCACGCCATGCCCATGCAACCGCGGCAATCGCGATCAGCAGCGCCGCGGCGGCCGCGAGCCACGGCAGCCGCGCGCTGCGGCGTTGCGGCGCCACGACGTCCGGCCGCTGCGCGATCCACTCCAGTTCCAGCCGCACGTCGTGCGCGCTTTGCCAGCGCGCGTCGGGCTCTTTTTCCAGGCATCGCTGCACCACGTGCTCGAGCTCCGGCGGCGTGACCGGTTGCGTCTCGGAGATCGGCCGCGGCGTGCCGCCCACGATCGCGGCGATGAGACTGGTCTTCGTCTTCCCCACGAAGGCGCGCCGGCCGGTGATCATCTCGTACAGCAGCGCGCCGAACGCGAAGAGATCCGTGCGGTGGTCAACCTGTTGACCTTCGAGCTGCTCCGGCGCCATGTACTGAAACGTCCCGATGATCGTGCCCTCGGACGTCAGCGGCTTCTGTTGCGTGGCGTCGAAGGGCATAGCCGCCTCGATGCTCGACGACTTGGCCAGGCCGAAGTCGAGCAGCTTGGCGCCGCCGCGCGTGAGCATCACGTTGGCGGGCTTGAGGTCGCGATGCACGATGCCCTCGCGATGCGCGCGCTCCAGCGCGCCGGCGATCTCGATCGCATACCGCAGCGCGTCCTTCATCGGCAGCGGTCCGCGGGCGATGCGATCCGCGAGCGTCTCGCCTTCCAGGTACTCCATCACCAGATAGTCGACGCCGTCCTGCTCGCCGACGTCGTACAGCGCGCAGATGTGAGGATGGCTGAGCGCCGAGATCGCACGCGCCTCGCGCTGGAACCGCAGCCGCAACTGGGCGTTCCCGGCCACCTCCGCGGGCAGCACTTTCACCGCCACCGTGCGGTCGAGACGCGTGTCGCGCGCGCGGAAGACTTCGCCCATCCCGCCCGCGCCGGCGCGACCGAGAATTTCATACGGCCCAAGGCGGGAGCCCGAGACGATAGTCATGACCGTGTGCGGTCATGATAGCTCTACGGCTTTATTGCCCGACAATCGCCCTCGCCGGCCGGCTCGGCCGGAATTGAGAATTGTGAAGTGTGAATTGAGAATTGATGATGCGAAGCCCCCGCAATTCTCAATTCTCAATTCTCAATTCTTAATTACGGAGAGCGCCGCGTCGAGCTGCTCGTCCCGTCCCTGGGCCAGTCCCTGAATCGTGCGGGGGACGATGTAATCGGGATCGACGGCCTTCAGTTCCGACGCGGTGAAGCGCACCAGGATGTTGCCCGGCACGACGAGCTCCGATGGGTCGCCTTGCGTGGCGTCGTTCATCGTGCCGACGACGATCGCGTGCGCGAGCTCGCGGAACGCGAGCGCGGTGCGCATGTCGGTGCGTTCGTCGATGAGCGCGACGACGCGCCCGCCGTACTTCGGCGCCGTATCCATCGCGAACGCGTGCGACACCTCGGCATAGGTGCTCGCGCCGCCGAGGAGCACGGGGATGCGCGAGACCGGCCCGTTGGAATTCGTGGCCAGGCGGTCGAGGATCTTCGTGTTCAGCCGCTCGCCGCGCAGGTCGACGATCATCGCGCGCGTCGCCGCGTACGCATTGAAGTCGAACGCGTCGAACGAGCGCAGATCGACGTAGGCGACGTTGCCGTCGAGGATGCGCGCCGCGTTCGCGGTGACCGTGCGCGTCGTGCGCGCGTGCGTGACGTCGTACTGCGAGCCGTCCGGACGGCGGAACGTGAACGTCGAGGTGCTGTTCATCGCGCCGTTGGCGAGATTGCGGATCGCTTCGTACGTCGACGCGTACTGCTGCAACTCCTGAAGACGAAAGGCCACGTCGCGTCCGTCGATGCGCAGCAGCTCGTCGCCGGTCTTGATGTCGACGGGCTTCTTTTCGACAGGCATGAGCTCGAACGGCGGCGCGGCCACGCCGAAGAGTGCCTGCACGGCGGGAGCTTCGACGGTGCCGTGATCGCGGACCATCTCCGCCAGCGCGAGCTCGTAGTCGGCGCGCGTGGTCACGTGCTCGATGCGCGCGAACATGTCGTTGATCGAGCCTTCCCACATCTGCGAGCCGTGAAAGAACTCCAGGACGTTCCAGATGCGGAACGCGGCGAAAACGCGCTCTTCGATCGGCGGCAGATCCGTCCTCGCGAAGCGCGCGTCGGCGCGCCACTCGTAATCGCGCAGCGGCGAGGCGGTCGTGCCCGACGCCGCGCGACGCCGCGAGCCGCGCGGTTTCGTGAGCTGCAGCGCGGCGGCGATCACGTCACTCTCCGCCGCGTTTGCGGCCAGCGTCATCATCGGCGCGGGCTCGTCGGCGTATCCGTCTTTGTCGATCAGCTCACTGGTGCGCAGCGTGACGATGGAGCCGTCGCCGAGGGCCATCTGGCAGTGATCGACGGCGGTGTGCAACGGGAAAACTCCGACAGAAACGAACACGGCTTGATTCGCGGAAGCCACTGCCGTGGCCACGGGCGGAATCGCACTGCGCGCGTCGACGATGAACACGACTCTCGTCAGCGTCTTCGCCTCGCCGGTGATGGCTCCGAGGTCGATGATGTGGAAGCCGGAGTCGAAGTCGCCGCCGGCTTCACCTTGCGAGCGATAGCCGTAGTGGCGGACTTTGCGATGGCGCGGATAGCGAATGGTGCCGCGCACGAGCAGCGGCTCGAGCTCGGCGGCGAGCATCGGCGCGGAGCAGAGTCCCGGCTGCGGACGCAGGTCGACGATGGCCGCCTTCGCATTGCGCAGTGAGCTCGCCGCGGCGGCGTTGGTCGCATGCAGATAGACGATGCCGTCCGCGAGCATGCGCGTGCTGCGATCGACGGCGGGCAGCGGGTCGTCGTAACAGACGCGCGTCACGTGGGACGCGTCGTCGCCGAGGACGCGGAGCATCTCGTCGACGGCCACGCCGGTGGCGGCGCCGCCGCGCACGCGAGCGATGGCCCGCAGCGTCGCCGCGTCGAGATCGACGTCGCGATAGCCCATCCACGGATGCGCATAGTTGATGACGCCCCAGATCCGTCCCAGCGCGGCCAGCTCCCCCGGAGGAATGCTGTGCGCGCGAGCCGTGGCAGCGAAGAGAAGAGCAAGAAGGAACAGCGAGCCCGTGCGTCGCATGTACGGGCGATCCGTTCCACGCCGCGTGCCACACGGGACGACGAGGGGCCTCCGGCGGCCGGGGCCACGGGCTGTACAAACCGAGTACATCGTTTACAGAAAACCGAGGACATCGTTTACACGCT
>DATLBM010000152.1:0-5554 GCA_035526885.1 Thermoanaerobaculia bacterium
TCGTGAGCGTGCTCCAGGAGCATCTCGACGGACGCATTCCGCAATATCAGGCCGAGCAGCGCCTGCGACGAAAAGACGGTGTGTGGATGTGGATCCTCGATCGCGGCAAAGTCGTGGCTCGCGACCTCGACGGGAAGCCCGTGCGCATGGCCGGGACGCGCACCGACATCTCCAAGCGCAAGCGCGCCGAGCGCGAGCTGGATCGCTTCTTCGACGTCTCCCTCGACCTGCTCTGCATCGCCGGGATGGACGGCTACTTCCGCCGCCTCAATCCCGCGTTCGAGGACGTTCTCGGCTACACGCGCGAGGAGCTGACCTCCGTGCCGTTTCTCGATCTCGTGCATCCCGACGATCGCGCGACCACTCTCATCGAGACGGCGAAGCTGCGCGAGGGCAGCACCACGCAATACTTCGAGAATCGCTACGTCCGCAAGGACGGCACTCTTCGCTGGATCGCCTGGACCGCATCGCCGGCCACCGATGAAGGATTGATCTACGCCGCCGGCCGCGACATCACGCGCGCGAAGATCGCCGAGCACGAGCTGCGCCGCAGCGAGGCGCGCACGCGCTCGATCATCGACAACGCGCCGGGCGGTCTGATCACCACGGACGCGCGCGGCATCATCGAAAGCGTCAATCCCGCCGGCGAGCGCATCCTCGGATTCGCCGCCGCGGAGATGATCGGCGCGCGGCTCGATCGCCTGCTCAGCGCCCCGTTCGATCTCCACACCGCGCGCGACCGCGTCCTCGAGCTGCAGGCGCGGCGGCGCAACGGCGAGACCTTCACCTGCGAGCTCTCGCTGTTCGAGTTCTACGGCGCCGACGATCAGCGCCACTTCGCCGCGAACCTGCTCGACGTCTCCGAGCGCCACGTCGTCGAGCGCATGAAGCGCGACTTCATCTCCACGGTCAGCCACGAGCTGCGCACGCCGCTCACGTCCATCCGCGGCTCGCTGGGATTGCTCGCGTCGGGCGTGATGGGAGAGCTGCCGGAAGAGGCGCGGCCGGTGATCGACGTGGCGGAGCGCAACAGCGTGCGCCTGATCTCGCTCATCAACGACATCCTCGATTTCGACCGCCTCGAGAGCGGGAAGATGACCATGCAGCTTCGTCCCACGCCGCTGCTGCGCGTGCTGGAGCGCTCCATCGAGAGCATCAGCGCGGTGGCCATGCAGGACGGCGTGCACATCGAGATGCACTGCAACGGCGCGGTGGTCCTCGGCGACGAGGAACGGCTGATGCAGGTGACGGTCAACCTGTTGTCCAATGCCGTGAAGTACTCCAATCGCGGCGACACCGTCGTCGTGTCCGGGTCCGTCGAAGGGCCGAGCGTGGAAGTGCGCGTCGCCGATCGCGGCCGCGGCATCCCCGCCGATCAGCAGAAGAAACTCTTCCGCCGCTTCGAGCGCGCCGACTCCAGCGACGCGCGCACGAAGCCAGGCACCGGACTGGGACTGGCCATCTGCAAGGCCATCGTCGAGCAGCACGGCGGCGCCATCGGCGTGGCCAGCCGCGAGGGGATCGGCAGCACGTTCTGGTTCCGCGTGCCCGCCGGCGCGGAGGTCGTGGCGTGAAAGTGCTGGTCATCGACGACGAGGAAGACGTCCGCTACGTCGCGCAACTCAGCCTCGGGCGCGTGGGGGGCATGACCGTCGTCGAGGCCACCAGCGGCGAGGAAGGTCTGGCCCGCGCGCGCGTCGAGCATCCCGATTTCATCCTCCTGGACATGATGATGCCCGGCATGGACGGCGCGGCCACGTTCCACGCGCTGCGCCGCGGCGCGGACACGTCGCACATCCCGATCGTGTTCCTCACCGCCAAGGCCATGGCCTCGGAGGTCCAGCGCCTCAAGGACCTCGGAGCGAAGGGGGTCGTGCTCAAACCCTTCGATCCCATGACCCTGGCCGCGGAAATCCGTGCGATCCTCGGCGCATGAGCGACTCGCTGCTCGCGGACCTGCGCGTCCGATTCCGCGACGCCGCGCGCACGCGGCTCGTGGAGATGACCGTGCTGCTCGGCTGCCTGGAGCGCGATCCGTGCGATGCGGCGGCGCTGCAGCAACTGGCGCGGCACTTCCACGCGCTCGCCGGGATGGGCGGGACGTACGGCTTCCCGCGCGTGTCGGAGCTCGGCGATGAGGCGGAGGCGTCGATGCTGCCGGTCCAGAAGCGTGGCGCGGCGGATTCCGCACAGATCGCGCGCTGGTGGCAGCTCGTGAACGCGATCGCGCTGGAGCTGGAGAAAGACGGCCAGGGCATGCACGCCGTGGTCATGCCGGCGTTCGAAGTGCTGATCGTGCTGGCCGATGAGGATCTGGCCACGCGCGTCTGCGACGCGCTGCAGCGCGAGGACATGCGCGTGCTCGTGTGCGCGGCGAGCGAAGCGGTGGCGCGACTGGAACGGCGCAAGCCGGACGTGGCCATCGTCGATACCGTCGAGACGCTGGAGATGTTCCGCGAGCGCGCCGACGTGGACGTGATCGTCGTCGGCGACGCGGCGTTCGAGGAGAGAGTGCGCGCCATCCGCAGCGGTGCCGAGGCTTTCGTCAGTACGCCTGTGGACATCGTGGCGCTGGTGCGTCGGATCGCGGCGCTGCGCGAGCGGAAGGAGCGTCCGGCGCGGCGCATCCTGGTCGTGGAAGACGACGCCGTGACCATTGCGCTCCTGCGCGGGATTCTCTCCGCGGCGGGATACGAGATCGAGGTCTGCCGCGATCCGCGCGACTTCGAGAAGACGCTGATGGCGTTTCAGCCCGACCTGATGCTGATGGACGTGCAGCTCAGTCACGACGTCACGGGCCACGATCTCGTGCGGTACGTCCGCCACAGCGAGCGCTTCTCGGCGCTGCCGGTGATCATCGTGACCAGCGACAGCGAGCGGCGCGCGATCGTCGAAGGCACGAACGCCGGCGCGGACATGCTCATCACCAAGCCGGTCGACTGGGACTTGCTGCTCTCGCAGATCGCCGCGCGGCTGGAGCGCGCCACGGTCATGCGCGAGCTCACCGATCGAGACTCACTGACCGGCGTTCTCACTCGCGGCGCGTTCGACGCGCGCATGCGCCAGCGGGGACACGACGGCAGCGCGGTGCTCGTGCTCATCGATCTCGATCACTTCAAAGTCATCAACGACACGTACGGCCACGCCGCGGGCGACCGCGTGCTGGCGTCGGTGGGCACGCTGCTGCGCCGGCGATTGCGGCACAGCGACGTCGTGGCGCGCTATGGCGGCGAAGAGTTCGCGATGCTGCTCGAAGACATGGGCAGGGCCGAGGCGGGGGAGCTTTGCGAGAGGCTGCTCGCGGAGCTGGGCGAGATCGAGCAGGGCGTGACGTTCAGCGCGGGACTGGCGCCGCTCCGCGAGTCGTTCGAGGAAACGTACCGCCTCGCCGACGCCGCGCTGTACGAGGCCAAGCGCGCGGGACGCTCGCGGATCGTCAGCGCATAGTAAATCGTTGCTGTGTTACCGGTTGCCGTGTTGCCGGCGCGGCGTGGTGTATGGCGCGCTGAAGTGCCGGCAACATGGCAACCAGCAACACGGCAACCATTTGTGCTACAACGCCGCGCGCCATGTGGACCGCCCGACGCATTCTCAAGGAGCTCGCCGGCACCGACCGCCGGCGCGCCATTCTCGCCTCGTTCTGGAAGCACGCCGAACTGCAGCACAAGATGGTCGTGCAGATGCAGCTCGCGCGCTCGCTGCACTTCCGCGAGGAGTCGATCCGCAAGATGCCCCCGGAGAAGAAAGCGGACTTGCTGGCATCGCGCATCGGCGTCCCCGAGTTCGACCAGTATCTCGAGATGGCGCTGATGACCTATCACACGACGCAGAAGAACGACCTGCTGGCCGCGTTCCTCGACAAGTGGAACGTGCCGCACGAAAACGGCTCGATCGAATCGGACGAGTACAAAGTTCCCACGCAGGACGAAGTGCGCGCGGCGGTCGACGAGCTGACGCAGTTCGATCCCGCCGATGTGAAGATCTACCTCGCCACCGCGGGACTGCTCATGGCCGATGAGTGGCGCGGCGCGACGTGGCCGGTTCTCGATTCACTCGATCAGGGATGAGGTAAGAGGGATGAGGCAGGAGTGCACTCATCCCGTGCCTCATGGCTCATCCCTCTACTCGAACTTCAGCACCGTCCACTGGGATCCATCCCAGATCAACGTCGCTTTGCCGTCCTGCGGCGCGGCGAAGCGGTCGTGCACGACTCCCGTCCGGAAGGCCTGTCCGACTTCGTTCGCGATCCAGCGCCAGGTAAAGTCGACGGTCACGGTGTTGTCGGGATTCGCGTGGACGGCGGTCACGTCGCCCATTTCCTTCTTCGCCAGCGGCACGATGTCGAGCAGGCCGTTCGGACGCAGAAGGAAGCGCTTGTCGCTGCGCGACTTCTCGGAGAGCGCGATGTCGCCCGTGTTGTCGAGCGTCAGCCAGCCCGCTTGTGCGAGCTCGCGAGCGGTGGCGCGTTGCGGCTGATTCATCGCCACGCCCGACGTCGGCGTCGTGTAGCCCGCGTTCGTGAACTCGAACTCGCCAAAGTCCGCGGAGGCCGCGATCAGCTGCCGGGCCTGCGCGGCCGAGGGCGGGGGAGGGGCGGAGGGTTTCGCGGGAGCGGCTTGCTCGATGGGCTTCTCTCGGGAGCAGGCGGCGAGCAGAAAGAGAACGGCCAGTGCGCGTTTCATGCGGAGAGGATAAGGGACGACCGGGGGCCTCCGGCGGCCGGGGCCACGGGCCCCGGACCCCGTTTGAGGGCTTGGCCTACCAGCGGGGTCCGGGGGCGAGCCCCCGGCCGCCGGAGGCCCCTGGTCGTCCTCATCCCCCGCGCAGGCGCTGCACCTCATCCGGCGTCAACGCGCGCGTCTCCGCCTCGGCCAACTCGCCCAGCACCAACTCTCCGATGGCGACGCGCGCCAGAGAAATCACCTTCGCCTCCAGTGCCTCCACCATCCGCCGCACCTGCCGGTTCCGCCCCTCGGTGATCGTGATCTCGAAGACCGTCTTTCCGCCCGGATCGCGCAGGCGATTCACGATCGCGGGACGCGTCATCCCGTCGCGCAGCTCGATGCCGTCGCGCAATCGATCGAGCGCGTCGTCGTTCAGAAAGCGAGAGGCCTTCACCACGTACGTCTTCGGCACGTGATACTCGGGATTGGTGAGCCGCTCCGCGAATGCGGTGTCGTTCGTGAGAATCAGCAGGCCGGACGTATCGAGGTCCAGCCGTCCCACGGGAAACAGGTACTGCCCGCGATCGGGAAGGAGGTCGTAGATCGTCTTCCGCCCCTCGGGATCGCGATACGTCGTCAGATATCCCGTCGGCTTGTGCAGCAGCAGGTAGACCGGCTCCGCTTTCGACAGCGGGCGGCCGTCGATCAACACTTCGTCGCGCTGGAGATCGATCCAGCGATTCGGATCGCCTTCGACCTTGCCGTTCACCTTGATGCGTCCCGCGCCGATCCACTTCCGTGCCTCGGTACGCGACCCCAGTCCCGCTTTGGACACCACGCGCTCGAGGGTTTTCAGCGGACGATCGCCCGCCGGCGGCGCCTTGACCGAC
>DATLBM010000153.1:0-10160 GCA_035526885.1 Thermoanaerobaculia bacterium
CGACCTTGCCGAGCGCGTCGTACGCATGGTGAGGGCGTCGAACTTCGACGACGATCCGCTGCGCACGCTGAAAGGCGTGCGCATGGCCGTGAAGTACGGATTCGAGATCGATCCGGAGACGCTGCGGGCGATGCGCGAGCGTGCGCCGCGCATCACCGTCGTGGCCAGGGAGCGCGTGGCGTACGAGCTGGGCGTGATCTTCAGCGCGAACGCGTTCCGCCGCGCGGTGTCCCTGCTGCACCAGACGGGACTGGCTGCGCCGCTGCAACTGCGCACGCGAGAATTCTTCGCGGACGACGTGTCACTCGACGGCGCGTGGGCGTTGCTCCTCGACGAGCCGAAAGGCGATGCGGCGACGCTGCGGCGCCTGATCGAGCATCACGATCGCATCGCGCTCTACGACGCCGGCGAAACGATCGCCCGGCAACTGCCGCCCGTGCTGCGCGCCCTCGGGCGCGACGACGCGCTCGACTGGCCCGACTTCACTTCGCGCGCGCTGCTGACCGGCGAAGAGATCGGCGCGCTGACCGGCCTCGCCCCGGGAAAAGAGCTGGGCGCGATCAAGCGCGCGCTGCTGGAGGCGCAGATCCGCGGCGAAGTGCGCACGCGCGACGAAGCCGAGGCATTCGTCAAGAAGTAGCGTGACGGCGGGCTGAAGCCCGTCGCCACGTCACTTCAGCGTGACGTCGATCTCGCCCGCGGTGACGTGCACGTTCACGCGCGTCTGTCCGCGCGCGTTGAAGTAGTGCGTGCGGCCGGGGAAGAGGCCTTCCTTCGAGACCACTTCGGTGCCGAGGTTGGCGCGGACTTCGCCGACGCGGCAGGAGGCGTTGAGCTCGCGCACTCTTCCGCGCGGGACCTTCACGTCGATCTCGCCGGCGCGCAGGTCGACGTCGACGTTGCCGAAGTCGCCGTCCATCTTCACCTCGCCAGCCGTGGTGTCGAACCTCACGTCCACGCCGGGCGGGAGATCGAGGCGCAGGTCCAGGCCCGTGAACTTCCGCGCGCGGTACGAGTCCGCGTTGGGGCCGAACTTGCGGCGCACGATCGCTTCGTTGCCGCTGATGTAGACCTCGACGCTCGTGTCGTCGACCACTCTCTGCGCCCAGATGCGCTCGCGCTGGCCGTCGTAGTCGCGCGAGACGACGCCGGAGAGGCCGATGTGCGTGGCCGCGCCGTTGCGAATGGTGAAGCTGCCGGTGGGGATGTCGATCAGCACGCGCTGCACCCCGCCGCGCGGCACGACGGACTGGAAGCGATGTTCGACGTCGGTGTCCGCCGCGGCGGAGAGGGACGTGAGGAGGAGTGCTGCGGAGAGAGCGAGAGCGTGGCGCATGAAGATAGATACGCAGAAACGAAGGGCCGGGTTGCCCCGGCCCTTCGAGTACGACTCCCCAAAGAATTCGGTGATGATCGCTTATTTCTTTTTCGACGACTTCTTGCTGCTGCCGCCTTTGCTGGACGAAGCTTTCTTGGAACCGCCCTTCTTCGCTGCCATCAGTGCTCACCACCTTTCATGCCGTACGGGACCTCCCGGTCGCGCTTCTTGGCATAACACGCCGGATCGCTCCGGCTGACTTGCATGCATGGGAGGCCGGGGAGGGGAACGTGGAGAGACGGGAAGTGATGACCTGCGACGTAGCTGAATGTGTCATCCAGTTGGCGATCATCATTTGCTAACGGAAAAATAGGATCGTTAATCCATATTGTCAAGCATTTGTTTATGAAAATCGTAATTCATCACCCGACGTTCCACGTTGTTCCACGCTTTTCAGCGTGAAATCAGCTCGCTCATCGCCTGCGCGGAGCGTTCCCAGCGCCACATCGAGGCGCGCTCCGGACCGCGCGCGCGCAGCTCGCGGCGCAGCGCTGCGTCGCGCGTCACGCGCATCAGCGCATCGCGCAGCGCGTCGCGCGCGCCCGGCTCGATGAGCAGCGCCGCGCCTTCGGCGTACTCCGGAATGGCGCCGGTGCGCGTGGCGATCACCGGCGCGCCGCAGGCCATCGCTTCGAGCGGCGGGATGCCGAAGCCTTCGTGCCGCGACGGATAGACGAAGACCATGGCCCGCCGGTACAGATCGCGCAACTCCGTGCGCGAGACGTAGCCGGTACGCACGATGCCGTCTTCGTCGTCGATGCGCGTTCCCCATCCTTCGCCGCCGCACAGCACCAGCCGCGGGCGCGGACGCGGCAGCGCGCGCCACGCATCGATCAAATCGTCGATCCCCTTGCGCGGCTCCAGCGTGCCGGCGAAGAGGATGAAGTCTTCTTCGCCCGCACCGCCGGGCGTGAAGAACTCGTCGACGCCGTTCGGCACGATCTCGATCTTCGAGGCAGGTACGCCGAAGCCGCGCATGGCCTCGTCCGCGATTACGCGCGACACGCACGCGATGCGCGTGGCCAGCTCCAGGCTGGCACCGATGAACAGGTTGAAGGAGAGGATGGTCCTGGCGCGGTGCCGCAGGGGCATGGTGATGGAGGTGAAATCGTGCAGCGTGACCACGGACTTTTTCTTCCACGCCAGCGGCAGCGTGCCGTGCGGACCCCACAGCACGTCGGCATCGATGCGCGCCAGCTTCGTCTGCTGCCACAGCACGCCCAGCGGCGTGCGATCGACGCGGAAGCGCAGCTCCTCCAGTCCCGATCGATCGGCGATCTCCGCGTGCGAGGCGATGGTCACGTCGAACGGCAGCCGCCGCGCGATCTCGGCCGTGTGCACGCCGATGCCCGTGCGATTCCCGACGAGAGGGCGGCCGTCGATGAGAACGTTCACGGACGAGTCTTCGAGTCGACGAGTCTTCGAGTCGACGAGAGAGCGGAGAGTCTCATAGTCGCAGAGTCTCATAGTCTCATAGGGGGGTGCGCACGGGTTCCTGTGAGGCTATGAGGCTATGAGACTCGACGACTCGACGACTCGACGACTCGACGACTCGACGACTTGTCGACTCGACGACTCGTCGACTAGTCGGCCGCGCGCCGCAACACCGCGAACGTCTTCTCCGCCGCGTCGCTCCACAAAAAGCGCGCCGCCTGCGCGCGTCCCCGCTTCGCCAGCTCCGCTCGCAGCGCGGGATCGTGCAGCACGCGCCGGAGTTGCGCCGTCAACGCATCCGCGTCCGTCGGCTCGAAATACAACGCGGCATCGCCGCCGATCTCCGGCAGCGACGACGATCGCGCCGCCAGCGACGGCACTCCGCGCGCCATGGCCTCGAGCAGCGGAAAGCCGAAACCCTCGTAGATCGACGGGAACACGAACGCCTCCGCGCGCTCGTAGATCGTGGCCAGTTGCGCCGCCGGCACGTAGTCGAGGTGCACGATGCCCTTGCCGCGCAGGCGCGGCACGAGCGACTCCGATTTCCAGCCCACCTTGCCCACCACCACCAGCGCGCCGTCGTACGAGCCGCGAATGCGCTCCCAGGCGTCGATGAGGGTGCCGAGGTTCTTGCGCGGCTCGATCGTGCTGACGAAGAGGATGTAGCGCGACGGCAGTCCGTCGATCGGCTCCGCGACGGCCGGTGTGCCGAGGCCGGAGAGGATGGCGTGTACGCGCGACGGGTCGGCGTCGTAGTAGCGGAGGAGATCGCGCCGCGTCGACTCCGAGACGCACACGATCGCGTCCGCCATGGCCACCTCGCGCTGCATCTGCCGGTCGAGATTCTCCAGCGTCTCCTTCTGCAGCAGCTCCGGGAAGCGTTTGTACGTGAGGTCGTGCACCGTCACCACGCGCCGCCTGGCGACGGCGGCGTGCAGTCGCGGCAGAAAATAGTTCGCGCCGAAGAAGACGTCGCAGTCCGCGAGCGACATCCACACGACGTACGCGGCAGCGGTCATCGGTCGCGATAAACGCGAGAGAGACTGTCCGCGCAGATCGAACGTGCACAGCTTCGCGTTCTCGGGGAGATCGGCGTGCAGGAAAGGACCGTCGTCCGTCACGCGCGCGTCGCCGAAGAGATACAGCTCGACGTCGTCGCGCTTCGCCAGTTCATGCAGGAGATAGTAGAGATACCAGCCCACGCCGGTGAGCGGCTCATAGAACGGCCGGATGTCCACGCCGACGCGCAGCTTCCGCTGGCGATGCGCCGCTGAACGCCACGCGCGTGCGACGCGATCGTTCAGCGCCTGGCGTAGAGTGTGATAAACGACCGACGCGGTCGGCAGGAGCGGCATCGGCGCGCGATTGTAATGCGGACGTTCATCATCATCCTGTGCATCGTGGTGGCCGTGATTCTCGCGGTCGCCGTGTATCTCGTTGCCACGACGCCGAGCGACGCCGCGCCCCTCCACTTTCCCCTCACCGCCGCCCAGCAAACCCTCCTCGGCCACGTCCCGCGTGACGCCGAGGCTTACGGGCTGGTCGCGGCGCCGGTGGTGGTGCTGGAGAAGCTGAAGGCGAATCCGGTCACGAGTACAGCGGTGACGCAGTGGACGGATGAGCATTCGCTGCCGCCCGCGGCCATGCTCGGACGCGCGGACGCCGTGGTGTGGAAGAGCGGCAAGACGACGGCGTACGCGGTGCGCTTCGATCCCATCCGCGCGCTCATCGCCAGAGCGTGGACGATGTTCACGCCGGCGCAGACGACGTGGGACGGGCGCGTGCTGATCATCAACGGCACGAGTGGAGCGGCGGGCTTCAGTCCGTCCGAGGATCTGCAACTCGCGAGCGGGTTGCCCGACGGCGATGTGTTCGTCGTGCAGCGACAGGAATCGCGCGGCGCGTATCCGCCCATCGGACGGCCCGCGGTGAGCTCCGTGCGCGTTGCGGGCGATCACCTGGATCTCGTGTCGCGGGCGCGAACGAACGAAGGGGACGGGCTGAAGCCCGTCCTACGTGTTGATCTGCCGAAGAGCGCGATGCTCAGCGTGAGCTTCACCGATCCGCCGCGCGTGCTGGGGGATCTGGAGCGATTGATCGCCGCCGACGTCGACGCGCTGATCGGCGACGGTGGAATGGTCGCCGTCTACGGCGTCGACAACGGGACGTTTCTTCCGCGTCCGTATGCCGCCGTCGTCGTTCCCGCCGATGACGCCAGTCGCGCCACCGCGGCCAGGTACGGAAACGTGATCAGCGAGACGCGCGAGGCGAACGGCGAGTTGGTCATGGCCTTCGACCGCAATTCCGCGTCGCAATATCTAAAGGATGCGAAAGCGCCGGTGCCCTGGCCGGCCAACCGCTGGGCGCTGCGGATGGATCCCGTCCGCGTGATCCCCGTGCTGCGCAAGATCGGCGACAACCCGGCTTTGCGCTTCGCCACGCCGCGCCTGCACCGGGGCGCGCGTGACCTCCGCCGCTGGATGGGTGCGTTGGAGCAGGCCAAGGCCATCGATGCGGCAGCGTCCGTCACGGGCGGCGTCGAAGAATTGCGCGTGCGGGTTGCGTCGAAATAGATTTCGGGGCCCATCGAGTTACGGGGTCATCTGTCGGCACGCCATTGGTGTGCACACTCCACCATGAGCGCTGAATTCATCGACTTCAAGTCCATCGACGAGCAAGGTCCGCAGACGTACGACGCGACGTATGAAGTCGGCGTGTCGGAAATGGACTGCGATGACCTGGCGAACGCGGGCAGCGCCACGATCAGGACGTCGGTCAAGAGGGGCGATCTGGACGGCGAGTACATCGCCGACGGCACGGTGAGCTTTACCGCGGACCTGACCTGTTCGCGCTGCGCCGAACCGTATCCGATTGCCAACACTTCGACGTTTCACGTAAGATTTCGCCCTCGTCCTGAGGCCTCCGCGGAGAACGAGGAGGTCGAGATCACCGATCGGGAAGAGCTCGACGTCGAGTTTTACACGGCGCGGGCGGTGCCGCTTCGGGATCTCGCGCTCGAGCAGATTCAGCTCTCGATCCCGATGAAGCCGTTGTGCGACGAGAACTGTCTCGGTCTTTGCCCCACCTGCGGCGTGAACCGCTCGCGCGAGCAGTGCTCGTGCGAGACGTCGATCGTCGACGAGCGGTGGGGCGCGCTGAAAGATTTCCGGGACGAACTGGCCAAAAAGAAGAACGTTTAATTTCAAAGGAGCTTCACCATGCCGAATCCGAAACGCCGCCACTCCAAGGCCAGAACGCGCAGCCGCCGCGCGCACGACTTCCTCAAACTGAAGTCGCTGTCCACCTGCCCGCAGTGCCACGAGGCCAAAGAGCCGCATCGCGTCTGCGCCAAGTGCGGGTACTACAAAGGCCGCGAAGTCATCGCCAAGGACGTTCTCTAGTCTGACTCGATGACGGCCGCGACGCGGATTGCGCTTGATGCCATGGGCGGCGATCACGCCCCCGGGGAGATCGTCAAGGGCGCGCTGCTCGCGGCGGAAGAGTATCCGGACGTCGAGATCGTGCTCGTCGGCCGCGAGGAAGTGCTCCGCGCGACGCTGGGCGGCTCCGTGCCGCCGCGCATTTCCATCGCCGACGCGCGCGAAGTCGTCGACATGACCGACAACGCGCTCGCGCCGCTGCGCCGCAAGCGCAATTCGTCCATTCGCGTCTGCGCCAACCTCGTCAAAGAGGGGAAGGCGGACGCCATGGTCTCCGCCGGACACACCGGCGCGGCCATGACCTCGGCTTACAAGGTCCTGGGCATGATCGAAGGCGTGAGCCGGCCGGCGCTGGCCGCCGCTCTGCCCTCGCAGGCCAAGGCGGGCTACACGGTGCTGCTCGACGTCGGCGCCACCGTCGACGCCAAGCCCGCGTACCTTCGCGAGTTCGCGGTCATGGGCCACTTCTACGCGCAGATGATCTTCGGCGTCGACGCGCCGCGCGTGGGGCTCATGTCCATCGGCGAAGAAGAAGGCAAAGGCAACGAGCTGACCAAGGACACGTTCCGCGTCCTCAAGGAGACGGGCCTCAACTTCATGGGCAACGCCGAGGGACGCGACGTCTTCAACGGCAACATGGACGTGATCGTGTGCGACGGCTTCATCGGCAACGTCGTGCTCAAAGCCTCGGAGTCGCTCGCGGAGATGATGTCCAAGCTCATTCGCGAGGAGCTCACGCGCTCGACGACGCGCAAGATCGGCGCGGTGCTGGCCAAGGGCGCGTTCGCGGACATCAAGAAGCGCACGGATTACTCCGAATACGGCGGCGCGCCTCTGCTCGGCGTCAACGGCGGCTGCATCATTTCCCACGGGCGCTCCAGCGCCAAGGCGATCAAGAACGCGCTGCGCGTGGCGCGCAACTTCGCCATGAACCACATCGACGTGAAGATCCGCGAGAAGATCAGCGATCTGCATTCGCGCGAGCACGCGTCCCAACTGCTCGCGCAATGAATGCTCTCGAGACGGCTCTCATGGCCGCGGCGAAGGATCCCGCGGCGCGGCCGGATTTCTATCGCACGCTCGTCGCCTCGGACGTCGTCGTCGTCAACGCCAGCGACGAGCCGCATCAACTGGGCGTCCAACCGATCGAGGTCAACGGCGCGCCGGCCATCGCCATCTTCTCGTCGCTCGAGCGGCTGCGCGCGGTCATCACGTCGCAGGTGAACTATCTCCAGCTCAACGCGCTGGAGCTGATGAAGATCACGCGCGGCGCGCGCCTCGTGCTCGATCCGGGATCGGATTACGGCAAGGAATTGCTGCCCGACGAGATCGGGCGGATCATCGACGGGACGATTCTGCAGTCGCAGTCTTACGTCGCGCCGCGCGATACGCGGATCCTGATCGGACAGCCGTCGCGCTACCCGCAGGAGCTGGCCGACGTGCTCGCGCGGCTCTTCAGGAATCGCGAGGCCGTGCGCGCGGCGTACCTCGCACACTTTTTCAATCCGGCGGCGAACGAGAAAGCGCACACGCTCGTGGCCATCGACGCGGGCGACGACTACCACCGCATCGTCGGCGAAGCGGGACTGGCGGCGCAGGGCGTGACGCTGCCCGATCCGCCCGTCGAGTTCGTGCGCTACGGAACGGGCGGTGGGCTGGACGGGTATTTCCGCGGCGTGACGCCGTTTTACAAGCGCTAGCGCGCGCGCCGCGCGCGATATCATCCCCGCCGCAAATGGAACACAACACGGCATTCGTTTTTCCCGGCCAGGGCAGCCAGTACGCCGGCATGGGATTGGATCTCTTTCAGGCTTATCCCGAGGCGCGGCGCGTCTTTCACGAGATCGACGATGCGCTGGGGTTCGAGATCTCGAAGGTGTGCTTCGAGGGTCCGGAGGAGCAGCTCAAGCTCACCGAGAACACGCAGCCCGCGATTCTCGCGGTGTCGTCCGCGATTCACGCGGTGCTCGAAGAGCACGGCGTCACCAAGCGCGATCTCGTCGCCGGCCACTCCCTCGGCGAGTACAGCGCCATCGTCAGCGTCGGCGGTTTGACGCCGCCCGAGGCGGCGAAGCTCGTGCGGGCGCGCGGGAAGTTCATGCAGGCGGCCGTGCCCGTCGGCACGGGCGGCATGGCCGCGCTGATCGGACCGTCGGTCGAAGACGCGCGCGCGATCTGCGAAGAAGCGGCGGAAGGCGAAGTCGTCTCCGTTGCGAACATCAACGCCCCGGGACAGATCGTCATCGCCGGCACGAAGGCGGGCATCGACCGCGCCATCGCGGTGGCGAAAGCCAAAGGCGTGCGCCGCGCGCTGCCGCTGCCCGTGTCGGCGCCGTTCCACTGCGAGCTGATGACGCCCGCCGCGGAAAAACTGTCGCCGCTGCTCGACGACGCCAACTTCAAGGACCTGTGGTGCGCTCTCGTTTCGAACGTCGACGCCTCGCCGATCGGCACGGCCACCGCGGTGCGCAACGCGCTGCTCCGGCAGGTGGCGTCGCCGGTGCGCTGGGTGGAATCCGTCGAGAAGATGGTCTCGATGGGCGTGAAGAAGTTCGTCGAGATCGGACCGGGCAACGTGCTCACGGGCCTCATCAAACGCATCGATCCGAACGTCGAGCTGGTGAACATCTCGGACGTGGCGTCGCTGGAGAAATATCTTGCGCATTGACCTCACCGGAAAAACGGCCCTCGTCACGGGCGCCTCGCGCGGCATCGGCGAAGCCATCGCCCGCCGCCTCGGCGAAGCAGGCGCGCACGTGCTCGTCGCGGCGCGCACGCTCGATCGCGTGAACGCCATCGCCTCCGAGATCGGCAACGCCACGGGTGTAGAGCTCGACATCTCCGCCGCCGACGTGCGCGATCGCATCGGCGCGCTGCTCAAAGAGCGGCCGATCGACATCCTGGTCAATAACGCGGGCATCACCGACGACGACCTGTTCATCCGCATGAAACCCGAAGCGTGGACGAACGTGCTGCGCACGAACCTCGACTCCGCGTTTCACATCACGCAGGAAGTGACCAAGAAGATGATCCGCGCGCGCTGGGGGCGCGTGATCAACATCTCCTCGATCGTCGGAATGATGGGCAATCCCGGCCAGGTGAACTACGCGGCGTCGAAGGCGGCGCTGATCGGCTTCACGAAAGCGCTGGCGCTGGAGATCGGCTCGCGCAACGTGACCGTGAACGCGATCGCGCCGGGCTACATCCAGACCGCGATGACGGGTGCACTTGGCGACGAAGCGCGGACGACGCTCACGGACCGCATCGCCCTGAAGCGCCTCGGCACGCCGGACGACGTCGCGTACGCGACGGTGTTCCTGGCCAGCGAGCAGGCGAGCTACATCACGGGAACGGTCATCAACGTGAGCGGCGGGCTGTACACGTAGGACGGGCTTCAGCCCGTCCAGACGCGCTACAGCCCGTCCAGGCGGGCTGAAGCCCGCCCTACGTTAGAACTCGCGATCGCGCAGATGGAACGGCGAGTGTCCGCGACGCCACGCGGGTGCCCACAACACGCACGTCTCCTTCTGGCCGATGAACCGATGCGCGCCTGCGGTCAGCACGCGCGCGCCGGTGTACGGCGTTCCGTCGAGCGTGCCGTGCGCCTCGCCGTCGACGTCGAGCACGACGTACTCGCCGGGAACGCCGATCACGAACGCGCCGTCCTCCTGCACCCAGTTGCCGGCGCCGCGGAGCCGGCCGAGGTTGACGAAGTGCGCGCTGAGCCAGGCGCGGGAGACGGGCGGCCACCTGGGACCGTCGGCCTGCGCGATGTACGTGCGCGAGCGGACGACATCCTCGGCGACCGTGTCGCGGATGAGGCCTTTCGCCATCTGCGTGCGCGTGATGAGCTCGAACGCGTAGTAAAACGGGCGATGGCGATAAATGGTCTCGCCTTTCAAATCCAT